>JAQYVS010000091.1 GCA_030145365.1 Desulfofustis sp.
GTTAGCTCTTTGTTCCTGATCATTACAGTTTCTGATGGTGTGTTTTCATATGGTTGAGTAGGTTATAGAAAATTATGTGCTGATATGAAACCTGTAATCTTTACAATGTGGTTTTCTTATGTCCGATTTACCATTTGCATCCCTTGATCCGGATTCCATTTTAACCTGCGTCGAGCAGGCAACCGGCCGCCGCTTACTTAATGTCTGCCGTCCACACGCCAGTTATATCAACAGAGTGTATGAACTGCAGGATGAAAATGGTGAATTTATTGTGGTCAAGTTTTATCGTCCGGGCAGATGGAGTCACCAGGCACTTATTGACGAACAGCGATTTGTGATCGATTGTGCAGATCAGGAAATACCGGTTATTTCTCCGTTGCCGTTTGCAGATGGGTCTTTTCTCTCAACCTTCAAGAATATCTTTTTTGCTGTGTATCCCCGTTGTGGGGGACGGCTGGTCGATGAGTATACTGACGATCAGTGGCTGGAGTTCGGAAGGTTACTGGGCAGGGTGCATAGTGTCGGAAAACGAGGAGATGCTCCGGGACGTAACCGATTGCATCCTCAGCAGACGAGTCGTGACCAGATCAGCTATATTCTGAAAAGTGGACTGATCCCCGAACCATTGCGCTCCAAATTTATAACTCATACAGATGAGCTTCTGAATCTGCTGACACCTCTTTTTGAGAATCTGGAAACAATCAGACTGCACGGCGATTGTCATCCTGCAAATCTTATTTACCGGCCCGGTGAATCTTTTTTTATCATTGATTTTGATGATATGGTCGTAGGTCCACCGGTTCAGGATATCTGGATGCTACTCCCGGACATTATAGATGAGTCTCGGATGGAACTGGCTTTGCTGCTTGAAGGGTATGAGACCTTCACTAGATTTGACCGGTCAACACTCAAACTGATAGAACCGCTCAGAGCCATGCGCTATATTCACTTTATTAGCTGGTGTATGAGGCAATATCTGGAAGACGGCAGCACCAGGATTGATGAAACATTTGGTTCATATAACTATTGGCAGCAGGAGATAGCCGACCTGGAAGACCAACTGCAGGTAATAAGAAAATCTCTGAGCTGAGGTCAGGAAAACAAGCGTGATATTCGCTGGAACAGACCCATATTATGTTTTCTGCACACATTAAGAATAGCTTTAAAGTTTATTCCGAATCGATCTTTTAATAGTGCCAGATGGGTGGAATCCTGATCCATAATGGTCGAAAGAATCTGGCCTCTTCCCGCAAGGCAGATGACGTTGCCTCGATTTGGCACCGGCAGCTGGACAAATGATTCGCAATGAGCGCTGACGTCGTCAATGACCCGTTCCATCCGCTGATCATCCCCGCTCCAAAGATTCAGGCTCATAACTCCAAAAATGTTGAGATGATGGAGGCAGAGCTCAATAAAACCGGAATGGTAAATGGTTTCGGACATGCCTATTGCATCAAATGCATCAATTAAAATCAGATCATAATTGTATTCGTTTGTTCTGTTTGTTAAGAAGTCTTGCCCGTCACCGCAGTGAATTTTCACACAATGATCGTCGGGGAGATTAAAATATTCTTTAGCAAGATCGATGACCGGTTGGGAACTATCAATCCCGTCAATTAGAGCTTCGGGAAAATGGTGGTGGAGAAAACGGATAAGCGATCCTGCACCAATACCGACAACAAGAATTCTTTGGGGCGTGTCGTTCATCAGCAGCGTAGCCATCATGTACTGGGTGTATGATAAAACCAGGGCATGTGGCGCGTACAGAGACATACCCGATTGCAGGACATTGCCGGCGAAATAGAGTGAACGCTCATCTCCTGAATCGATAACTTCAATCAGATGGTTGTTCCAGTGACTTCGATGAATAACCTTTCTTGACGTGTGTTTCATGATAGATTGCTTTGATGCTTTTCTAATAACAGGGCATACGAATGGATCATGTCAATGCGCGTAAACCTTGGCCAAAGATACCTTGTTGTCTTGACTATAAAACGGATTATCTGGCATACTCAGTAACGGTTTGCAACAATATGTAAAATACCTTTCGATTAATAGCCACATCATTTACCCCTGAGAATGTAGTTTGGGGATACATGGGTATAACCACCTGTAAGCATAACCTATGTCGGAATCATTAAAAAAAATTATATCGGGTGGCCAGACGGGCGCTGACCGCGGTGCATTGGATGCAGCTATTTCAAGAGAATTCCCCCATGGCGGAGCAGTTCCAGCCGGAAGAAAAAGTGAGTCGGGACCGCTGCCTTTATCGTATATAATGGAAGAACTGGCGTCTGAAGACTACCCGGACAGAACAGAAAAGAACGTTCGGGACGCACACGCTACACTGATCCTGTCCCATGGAGATCTTTCCGGCGGATCGGCATTAACTGAAAAAATCGCCGATAGATTGGTGAAACCTTGCCTGCATGTGGATTTCAATATCCTTGATATGACTCAGGCAGTAACTAGAGTCTCTTCTTGGTTGGACATGCATCGAATCAAAGTCCTCAATGTTGCCGGACCCAGGGCAAGTTCCGATTCTCGCATATACGAGCTTTCAAGAACGTTGATTATCTCACTGCTGAAACAACAATAAGTCGATGACACAAAACCCGGAAAGTTTGCCAACAATCAATCATGAACTATGTATTTCCTGCGGGAGTTGTGTAGCTGTTTGTCCGGACAATATTTTAGAGACCGACACATCCGGTCGTATAGTCATCGTTGCAGTGAAGTGCATGCAGTGCGGACATTGCTATGCTGTCTGTCCTGTCGAAGCAGTTTCCACACCATTTTTGGAAAACGGATTGAATCTTGTTTCAATTCCAGGATTACATACGGACGGGGGGGCTGAAGTCAGCACCGGAGCATTGGTACATATGATGCAGCAGCGCAGATCATGCCGAATCTTTACAGCTGATCCGGTCGATGTGTCACTGCTTGAGGATTTAGTGAAAGTAGGGACAACGGCACCGTCGGGAACGAACAGCCAGGGCTGGAAATTTGTGTTACTGCCCAGACGTGAAGATGTCATTGAACTTGGTACTATCACCGCAGACTATTATCGAAGACTGAATAAAAAAGCAGCAAACCCAGCGCTTAGATTTATGGTACGGTTGTTTGGAAACGATGCACTGGGTCACTATTTCCGAACGTATTATCAAAGTATTGAAGAAGGTTTACGAGAATGGCAGGAAAATGGGGCAGATCGACTTTTCCATGGAGCACCTGCGGCAATAGTGGTGGCTGGAGATACTTCGTCAAGCTGTCCGGCAGAAGATGCACTGCTCGCCAGCCAGAATATTCTCCTTGTCGCCCATTCGCTTGGGATGGGAACCTGCCTGATCGGTTTCGTGGTAGAAGCCGCCAAGCGGGATCGTTCAATTAACGTAGCATTGGGTCTTGATATAAATCAGAAAATTTATAGTGTCATTGCCGTGGGATATCCCGGAATTGAGTTTGTTCGGCCTGCAGGAAGAAAACCTGTCAGCTTGAAGATCGCCAGGCTGGGGCAGGAACAGATGCGCAGATCATAGAGGATCGGTGATTGGAGATGGGAGAAAAATTAATACATGACTTCAGGCTCGTGCTATTCTCATTTGGGTTTAAGCATGGAGTCCCGATAGATGCAAACATGGTGTTTGATGCTCGGTTTTTACCAAACCCTTATTGGCAGGAAGCATTGCGACCGCTATCGGGGCGCGATGATGCGGTAGCGGGGTATGTTGTCAATAGTGTGCAGGGAGAAGAGTTTCTTACGCTTCTCAAACCACTTCTATCATTTCTTGTCGAGCAGATGGCTGCCGGCAACAAGAAAGAATTTCGCGTAGCGGTGGGGTGCACCGGGGGCCGGCATCGTTCAGTAGCTGTGGTTGAAGCGCTTCAACACTTTCTGCAAAAAAACTCTACGATTGAAGTGGCAACCTATCATAGAGATATCTCTAGGGATGAGTAATGACGAGCATTGGCAGAGTTTACAGTTGCCCTAATCACCAGTTTTTTTCAGATATGAATGGGCCTCTGACAGAAGCGTTTTAATCTGTTCGGCCGATAGTCCATCAATGTCTTCCATTTCCGATAAATCAAGATCGCCGGCTCTTGCCCCGTCGTTTCCTGGTACCCATGCTGACCCGCGATTAAGCATCGAGTAGCGCTCTTTACTATAGCTCTGCATGTCCCAACCTTTATAGAGACTGTACAGCCAGATAACCATTCTCATATTGATATTGCCTGGAGCCTTATCCCAGACAGGCAGCTTATCCCAGAAATAGTCAGGTAGCTCATAACCGGTTTTTTCCCGCATTGCTTTTTTCAACCGTGCATCAATCCTTGAAAAATCATGACATTCATTGTTTTCAAGAAATGGCAGAACTTTTAAATGCTCATCAAAGTGATGGGGTTCAGAGGCTCCGACACTTATCGTACAGACCCCTGGTTGATCAAGGCAGTAGAGGTCGTTAAACAGCATTGGTGATAATGGAGCACAGAGTTTCTGCAACGTATCCGTTGGGGTATGGAGGTGTCCCCCTTTATCGGAAGGGCTGATAATGAAGATTCCGATATCCCGTCGTGCACCACACTCAACGGCTTTTTTATTGGCACCTAAAATGTAATACCAATGGATGTTGCAATAATCGAAACCACCGTCTTCGCCATGATTAAGGGCCTCCACGATCACATCGCTGGGGCCATGCCCCGAAAAACCAATGTGGCGGACAAGTCCGCGATCCTGGAGTTTTCTGGCTGCAGCCAGGCAACCGTCTTTACGACAGGAATACCACAGTGAGCGAAAATCGTTGATTCCATGCAGCGCCAGAAGATCCAGGTGATCAACTCGGAGACGTTGCATGGAACGGCTTACTTTATCGAGGAACTCCTGTGGGTCCGGGCCTGGTGTCACTTTAGTCTGGAGGATATAGTCAGATCTTGGTAACCGCTCCAATATTCGGCCAAGTTGCTGCTCGGACGAACCATAACCGTGAGCTGTCTCAATATGATTGATGCCATGAGACAACGCTGTTCTGACAATGGCTTCCAGATTGGCTTGGGACTCATCTGGTATTTCTGAAAACCTGATATCCTGCCAACCATGCATACTGCGCATACAGCCGAAGCTGATGACCGGCATTTTGAGTTCGGTTTTTCCGAATCGTCTATAAATCATCTCATATGAAATGTGTTTCAGATTAACGGACGTCTTGAAAAATTTAGAAAAATTGGTCACAAACTGCTTAGTGTTTCACAATAAGAACAAGATAAAAAATGTCATTACCTATTAATAATGAGAGGAGAGCACTATGAAGGTAATCACCATCCCCTGTTTATTGGACAATTATTCCTATTTGATCACAGACGAGCGCACAGGCGAAGCAGCAGTGGTGGATCCTTCGGAAGCCTGGCCGGTAATGCAGGAGATTGATAAACGAAACCTGAGTCTGAAAAGTGTTCTTTGTACCCATCACCACCACGATCATATTGGCGGCGTGGAAGACCTTCAGGATGCATATGGCGATCTGAAGGTCTTCGGCTTCCACCAGGACCAAAAAAGAATACCATTTCTTACTGAACTGATAGAAGATAATGGAAACTTTATGGTTTGCGGTTCACAGGTTACCGTGCTGCATACACCCGGGCATACATCAACGAGTATTGTCTTTCATACCGAAGATAATATTTTTGTAGGTGACACCTTATTCGGTGCCGGCTGTGGCAGACTTTTTGAAGGGACGTACGAACAGATGGTACATTCAATCGATCGAATCATTTCCTGCGGAAAAGACAATAAGATCTATTTCGGCCATGAATATACTGAACTGAATCTTCGCTTTGCAGATCAGGTAGACCCAACCAATCCGGCTATTACAAGACGTACTGCACATGTAAAGGAACTCAGAAGTAAAAATAGTCCGTCCACCCCCTCAACACTTGAAGAGGAACTGCAAACAAATCCATTTTTAAGGTTGGAAGATTCGGCAATTGCGGAAAACCTTAGCAATGATGGGCAACTCCAAGGAGAAGGGCGAATCCAGGTTTTCACCGCCCTGCGCGAGTTAAGGAACCACTTTTCTTGAGCTGATATCCAGGAGTTGTTTGCAATAATCGTATTTTTAACCGACAATCAAAAGAAAACGATTCAGGTGGATGTATGGGCAGAATATCTTTTCTCGTGCTCCTATCTTTTATGGTTGTGATTGGCAGTTGGTTTGGATCTGCTATAAAATCTTGTGCTGGGGGCCCGCTACCAGTTGTCTATAACGAGGAAGACGAAAAAAATGATGATTCTGATTTTTCATACAACCATATAGATAATCAGGCGTATCTGGAAGAGTACGAAAAAAGCAGACGTCTTCGTACTTCAGCTGGAAGCCTTTCCTCCTTCAGCGTAGTCATCGAGAAAAAGAGAAATCGGTCATTTCCTCACCGGAACTGGAACTACCCTCAAAAATACCGGAATAATTCCTACAGTATCGAATTTCAAAATGGTACGGGTTTTTTTCGCTACTATGATGGGTATCGGCCGAATTGTTGCGGATCTTGGCACAGCATTGGACCTCTACCACTTCGCAGTAAGACTCAGCGACCTTGATCCACGGACCAACGAAAGTGTCGTATCTTTGTGAGACTGGTCCTATAATCGTGTTGACCTGAGCGCAAGAATGAACTAGATGTCTTCTCAGTCGCCATTGCGGCTTTTTCGCTGCAGACAATCGAGTTTGGTTCAGATAAGCATCTACAATTAAGGAGTGAGATCATGAAAAAAATCATATTGATGTTGTGTGCAGCTGTATTTCTGTTTGCGCACAGTGCGGTTGCCGGCCCTGTAATCTCAGTCAATCAATTTGTTGAGCACCCGGCTCTAGACGCAGTATTGAAGGGGCTGCAGGATTATCTTTCTGAAAATGGCGTAAATGCTGAATTCAAGGTTCATAATGCTCAGGCTAACATGGGCACCGCTACCCAGATCGGCCAGCAGATGATTGGAGAAAAAAGTGATCTGCTTGTTGCCATTGCCACGCCATCAGCCCAGGCGACAGCCCAGGCCTTAAGTAAGGCTCCAAAAGATCTGAAACGGCCGATGCTGTTTACTGCAGTAACCGATCCGGTTGCAGCTGGCCTGGTTGAGTCCATTGTCAAACCCGGTGAATATATTACCGGTGTCTCTGATCTGCTTCCATTGGACAAACATTTGCAAATGATCATGACTTACAAGCCAGATATTAAGAAACTTGCGGTTCTCTATAACGCAGGTGAGGCAAACTCTAAAGCCACAGTTGCTACTCTCAAAGAGCTGAGTTCAAAGTTCGGTTTTGAGGTTGTTGAAGCAACCGCTCCAAAAACGGCAGATGTTTATGCCGCCGCTAAGAGTCTGGTTGGACGATGTGATGCAGTTTTTATTCCCACCGACAACACAATCGTATCTGCACTTGAGTCGGTAATTAAAGTAGGGATCCAGAATAAGCTGCCGATTTTTGCAGCAGATGTTGACTCGGTTGAACGTGGCGCAGTAGCTGCCATGGGGTTTGATTACTACAAACACGGTTATCAGACAGGAGTCATGGCCAAAAAAATTCTTGAAGGTGCCGCCCCCAGTAGCTTACCGGTTGAATTTCAGAAAGATCTCCAACTTCAGATCAACCTCAAGTCTGCAGCAGCCATGGGAGCCCCGGCTCCAGCTAAGCTCGTTAAAGAGGCAACAAAGGTATACGAATAAGCAGTTGAAACTCACGTCGATATTATGACGATATATGCTGCTATCGGTGCCCTTGAGCAGGGGCTTGTCTACGGAATCATGGTAATTGGGGTCTACCTGACCTTTCGAATTCTTGATTTTCCAGATCTGACCGTGGACGGGAGCCTGCCGCTCGGTGCTGCAATTTCGGCAGTAGCGATAACCTCTGGAGTCAGCCCGTACCTGTCGCTGTTCTTTGCCTTGTTGGGAGGATTTGCTGCGGGTGCTGTTACCGCTGTTCTGAATACGAAATTTAAAATACTGCATTTGCTGGCATCAATTTTGACGATGATCGCCCTTTACTCGATCAACATCAGAGTA
This sequence comes from Desulfofustis sp., assembly GCA_030145365.1. Taxonomy (GTDB): domain Bacteria; phylum Desulfobacterota; class Desulfobulbia; order Desulfobulbales; family Desulfocapsaceae; genus JABDQA01. The sequence goes on from JAQYVS010000091.1 coordinate 8,054, forward strand.
ATGGGCGGTCCCAATATCGCTTTGATCGGTTCTTCTACTGTGTTTGATCCGGTAATTAACCTTGGCGTACCACCGCATCTGGCCAGTCTGGTCGTGTTCAGTATGTTTGCAATCATTGTGATGAGTGCTGTCATCTGGTTCTTGAAGACTGAATTCGGACAGGCCGTTTTGGCCACAGGGGATAATCCCCAGATGATCATCAGCCAGGGGGTGAACACCCATCTGATAATCATCGTCGGTGTCGGTATATCCAATGCACTTGTGGCCCTCAGCGGAGCATTAATCGCCCAGAATCAGGGTGCAGCAGATGTCGGCATGGGTATTGGAACGATCATTGCCGGATTAGCCTCGGTGATAGTCGGTGAAACCGTTTTTGGTTCCAGATCAATAACCCGTGCGATTATCGCCGCTGTTCTCGGATCGGTTGTTTATCGTATGGCGATTGCTCTGGCACTGGGTTTGGAGTTTGGCGGATTTGCGTTCAGTCCCAGCGATCTTAATCTGATCACGGCCTTATTGGTAATCAGTGCCTTGATTGCTCCAAATATTAAGAAAAAGATACTCGCCCGATGATTACCCTGAATCAGTGCACAAAGTATTTTCACCGGGGAAGTGTCAACGAAGTTCTGGCACTGAATCAACTCAGCCTGAGCATTGAAAATGGTGACTTCATAACGGTGATCGGTTCCAATGGATCCGGTAAATCAACGCTTCTCAATGCGCTCGCCGGTTGTTTTCTGCTCGATTCAGGCAGTGTTGTCATTGAGGATCGTGATGTGAGTCACTGGCCAGAGTATAAACGTGCCAAACTCATCGCCCGAGTTTTTCAAGATCCACTGCTGGGTACCTGTCCTTCTGCTACAATCGTACAGAATATGGCCATCGCTTCAAGGAGGGGGAAGCGCAGAGGGTTAGGGCCCGGCGTCAGATCAGCCGATCGTGATCGGTTCTATAATGAACTGCAGAAAATCGGACTCGGTCTGGAAAAGCGTTTGCAGGACCGTGTAGGTCTGCTTTCCGGTGGGCAGAGGCAGGCCTTAACCATGGTGATGGCAACCTTGGTCCGCCCTGAGGTGTTGCTGCTTGATGAACATATTGCTGCGCTGGATCCGAAAACCGCCAATCAGATATTGCACCTGACGCAGGAGATGGTCTCATCTCAATATCTGACAACCCTGATGATCACCCACAATATGAAGCATGCGATAAATTTCGGTAATCGATTGATCATGCTGCATCAGGGGAGAATTATTCTAGATGTGAAAGGGCGGGAGAAGAGCAGTTTGAGTGTTGAAGACCTGCTGCAGCAATTCTATCGTGTTCAAGGTGAAGAACTGGCCAACGATTCTATGCTTCTTACCTGAAGCAACAATATCTTGAGTATTAGTTCAAAAGACTATTCCAATCAAGTTCTCCAAACGTGTTGTGAAGAAGGTGATCGTCGTCGGCAACGGTTATCTGTAGGTTTGAGAAGGTGTTTTCAGCGGCTGGAATGACAAGCTGCGGTGGTGTCACATCATCATTTTTTCCAATAACCAGGATGGTTTCCACGTTTACCTTTTGATCAGGTGTTTGGTATTCATGAAAGTTAAGGGCAGGAGCCAGTAGGATTAGCCTTCTCAACCGTTCCGGTTGATTGATCGAAAGGCAGGCTGCCATTAATCCGCCGAAACTTGACCCGGCTATGATGAGCTCTGATCTATCTGAGACAATTGAATCCAGTCGGACCATTCGCTCCTGGAGGGACCCGTCAAAATCGGGGCGGAGCATGTCTGGAAAACGGCTTGAAAAAAACGTTCCTTTTGTCCCGGAACCGGAAGAATCCAGGCCGTGGAGAAAGATTCTGGTGGTCATCGTATTGTTGGTTTGAAGTTATAATGTGTAATACGAAACCAGCATTTTCGGGGATTGTAAATAAAAAAGGGGAAGGGCCCGGTTATGCCCTTCCCCAATTGAGGAGGAATGAGAGTTTTTATCGTTACTTAGTTAATGGTTATTTGCTTTGGTTTTTGTTCCTCCGGTTTTTCAACCTTCAGAGTCAGTACACCGTTCTTATAGACCGCATCGATCTGATCTTCGGTGACTTCAAAAGGCAGTTTGAAGGAGCGTTCGAATTTTCCGAACCGTCGTTCTCGTCGATATTGACCACTCTCTGTTGATTCCGTATCACTGCTGTTCTCACCGCTTAAGGTCAGCAAACGACCTTTTACGTCGACTTTGATATTTTCCTTTTCAAGGCCAGGGAGTTCTGCTTCGATGACCAGTTTTTCATCTTGTTCATAGATGTCAACAGCCGGGTGAAGTGCGGCTTCAGCACCATCGTTAACAACGGAGTTGAACGGTGCAAAAAAGTCATCAAATAAATTGTTGGTGGTTCTGCGATACGGCTTAAGTCCAAATCTTGGGTTACAGGTTGTTAGATGCATTTTTTTCTCCTTATGTTGTGCTTTTTTGTTTTTATGGTTTACGTTTGTGCTTTAAATGGTAATAACTGTATTGAGCATGTCAAGAAATGTA
>JAQYVS010000097.1 GCA_030145365.1 Desulfofustis sp.
GCGGAAGGTGCTCAGGAATAGTGTAAACTTTCAGATTTACCTAAATGGTTAACATTGCCAATAATAGCCTCTACCATTGCGATAAAATGTGTCCTCGGAGGTTCTCAGGAAGAAGATAAAGCAGTATGACAAGGCAGACGCCTTGGATTACCTATGGATTTTTGAATGGTCTAAACCTGCTATACAAGAGCGACACTGAGATAAGCCATATCTCTTAATTTTGAGTAATGTCGCCAGCGATTCTAGCAAACTTCTATATACTTAAACAGAATTCAATCACTGTCCAATCAATCTCAATTTCCTTTCTTAACTCCATCCATATAAGGTCCAAGTATCATGTCTTTATATCCAGAGCCTGCAGGAATTCGGGGGTAGAGCATTTCGTTGACATCACAGATTATTTCAAGGAAGGAAGGGCCTTCTGCCCTGAGGAAGTCATCCAGGGCGTTGGCAATATCAGCTCTGTCATCTATCCGGCGGTAAAATCGAAACTTCAGATCTCTGGCCACATCAGCAAAATCTACCTCGCTCATTTTTTGAGTAGCAACATATTTTTTATCATAGACGAAATCCTGGTAATTCCTCACCATGCAGTCGCCATGGTTATTAAGTAAAAGCACCTTAACAGGTAATCCATATTTGCCAATGGTATGGAGTTCCCCAAAATTCATAAGGAGGCTGCCGTCGCCATCTATTGAGATTACTGTACTCTCAGGACTCGCAAAGTGCGCCCCGATTGCAGCTGGTAGAGCAAAGCCCATTGTCCCGTAACCACCTGACGTCAAAAATGACTTTGGCTTCAAAGTGGATAAATATTGAGCTGCGAGCATCTGATGATTGCCTACACCCGTTGTTATCTTCATACTCTGATCAATCTTTCCGGAAAGAAGTTCCATCACTTCCGCCTGTTGAATTGGCTGAATATCTCTGTTGAAATTAAGAGGGCATTCTCGCTTCAAGCGTCGAGTGTAAGCTTGCCATTCAGCAATATCGAGATGGATATCATGATTATCAGCATATTTGAGGAGATCATCCAACGCCGTTTCAGCTCTTCCAATGAATGAGAACTTTGGATTTCTTGAAAATCTTACTTCCTGCACCTTTTCTGGATTGATATCAAAGTAAGCGATCTCGGCATCAAGACCAGCCTCTCCAACTTTTTGAGATACCCGATCATCCCAACGTACCCCGAAAGCTACAAACAAATCCGTGTTCTGGATGGCCATATTCGCGGCAGGTACACCAAACATACCAAGCATCCCAAGAGACCAATCTCCTTTTTCATCGAGAATACCCTTCCCCATAAGACTCCATATCGACGGGACTTTGTAACGTCGATTAAAAGCCCTGAGCAACTCACTCCCAGCCTTAGAATTAAGACCGCCACCGATATAAAGAAGCGGCCGTCGGGCTTTCTGCAAAAGTTCGAAGAATTGTTGGCACTGATTTTCCCCGAGGTGCCGCTCTTCATCATATTTGCTCCTGAAACGTTCAATACCAATCCCTTGGTATTCACCTTCATTCTTTTGTATATCGAACGGAAAATCCACGACAACCGGTCCGGGTTTGCCAGATTTTGCGATATAATAAGCGTCCTTAACTACTTCCTCTACGTTTTGCAGTTCATTCACCAAGACAACTTTTTTTGCAGCACCTGCGAAAATACTCTCAACGTTAATATGCTGAAACTCGTCAGTACCCATCTTGCTACAGGTCACCTGTCCCGCAAATACCAACAGAGGAATTGAATCGGCATTGGCATCTGCTACCGCAGTCAAGGTGTTGGTGATAGCGGGACCAGACGTGACAACGGCAACACCAACATCGTCACTGGCTCGGGAATATCCGCCTGCTGCAAATGCACAGGATTGCTCATTTGCCCCAACCACGATTTTGATTCCGAATTCATCTAGTGCATGAATGACCGGCATGATTGTTACACCGGAAAACCCGAACACCGTATTCACCCCAAGATCAACAAGACTCTTTGCCAACACCTGTGCGTTATTCATTTCATCCCCCAACACAAAAATTCATTTACTCAATGTAATTGTCGTAAATTATGCTCCGACTCTCTAGAAGCCAACCTGAGCAGCTTTTCATAACGCTTGTCAACATCGTGCTGAATACCCTCCACCTGGCTCTGGGAGAGATGCTTAAATCGTCCCTGGATTTTCAAATACTCAACAACAGGTAAAGGTTTTTTATTGATACTGCCAAGTACGTGCTTTCCGTCAATTATTTCAAAAAGAGGATACATATTAGTTTTCACTGCAAGCTTGCATACGTCTATTGCACCAGATGTCGGCATTTTCCAGCCGGTTGGGCAGGGAGAAAACACATGTATGAAAGCAGGCCCTGGAGTATGTGCCGCCCGTTTCACTTTATTCATAAGATCGAGGTGGTGTGCAGGAGTCGCCGTGGCAACATAGGGAACCCCATGATCTGCAACAATTGCAACAAGATCCTTTTTCGCATTTTTCTTGCCATCACTGCAACTGCCTATAGGAGATGTAGTCGTCCAGGCACCGACTGGCGTTGAGGAAGAACGCTGAATTCCTGTGTTCATATACGCCTCGTTATCAAAACAGATATAGACAAAATCATGACCACGCTCCAGAGCCCCTGAAAGCGACTGGAATCCTATATCGGAGGTTCCACCATCCCCGCCGACGATAACGACCTTTGTGTCCTTTCCAGAGAGTCGCGCTTTTCTCTGCAGAACCTTCAGGGCAGCGACCACACCACTACCAACCGCACTGGCATTTTCGAAGGCAACATGCATCCACGGGACATTCCAGGCTGTCTGAGGAAAGGGTGTCGTAATCACCTCCATACAACCCGTTGCGTTAACAACAATCATATCTTTGCCAATTGCCTTTAGAGCCATTCGCATCGCCAGAACTTCTCCACATCCCTGGCAGCCGCGATGACCTGACGCCAGCGCTTCAAACGTTGGAATACTTTTCGCTTTTATCTTTTCTACCTTAGCACTCATTACAAAGACCTCACATCAATCAGAGAATGGTTACGCTTCTGTTTTTTCAGCGCCTGGGCCTGTTTCACTGCTTCCTTAAAAGTTCTGCGGTTGATCTCTCTGCCGCCAAGTCCAGCAACAAAATCAATTATCTTCGGCCGCTTTTCTCTATCATAAAAAACACTTCTAAGTTCAAGGCCAACCGGGCCGCCGGGAGCACCAGGCGACATCATTCGATCGATTACAGCAATGGTTTCTGCCTTCTCCAGAGCTGAAACTAGCTGCTCACAGGGCAATGGCCGCCACAACCGTATCCGTACAAGACCAACCGCTATCCCCGATTCGCGCATTTCATCCACCGCTGTCCGCGCTGTTTCACCGATGGCACCCATAGTCACCAGAATCACCTCAGCATCATCAGTTCTGTACGCCTCCAACGGGTTGTAACGTCTTCCAAACCGTTCATCAAAATCAGTCCAGATCTCATTTAAAACAGCTTCTGCTCCCACCAATGCCGCTTCCTGCTGCTGCTTGATTTCGGTGTAAACATTCTGGGCACCAAAGGGCCCGATGCTCCTGGGATTTCTAACATCAAGCCGCTCTTTAAAGGAAACCGGAGGTAAAATGGTATCCACTTCTTCCTTACTCAGTATGGAGACCGGCTCCATCACATGGGACAGAGTAAAACCGTCCATGTTTATCATCACCGGTAAAAGAACTCTGCTGTCCTCGGAAAGGCGAAAGGCATGGAGCATCAGATCAAATACATCCTGACCGTTTTCGGCAAAAAGCTGCACCCAGCCGGTATCCCGTTGGGGCATTATATCAGAATGGTCGGCCCAGATATTGATAGGTGCAGATAGAGCTCTGTTTGCGACAGCCATCACCATCGGCAGCCGTAAGCTTGATGCTGCAAAAAGAATTTCATGCATCAACGCCAGCCCTTGTGATGCGGCAGCAGTAAAAGTGCGTGCACCCGCAGCCGATGAACCCAGGCAGGCACTTATGGCAGAGTGTTCTGACTCGACCGGAATATATTCTGCGTCCAGACTGCCGCTGTTGATCATTTCTGCAAGGTCCTCAACAATATGAGTCTGGGGGGTAATCGGATACGCGGCAATCACCTCTACATCAGCAAGAGCAACGGCCTCAGCCGCCGCATGCGAGACCTCTATACCGACTCGCCTGCTCATTGTTCTACCTCCATAGACAAGGCTTTCTTTGAACAGGTTGTTACACAAATCCCACAACCTTTGCAGTAATCACCACTCCATGTGTAGCTCCCGTCCTCATTTTGCTTAAAAGCAATTTCAGGGCACATAATCCAGCAGATACCGCAGGAAATGCATTTGTCTTTGTCCATTAGGGGATAGCTGCCGGTTCGCCAGTTGCCTGTCAGGAAATCTCTGCTATTTCCGGGCTGATTGACATCACAGCCAATCTCTACCTCAGGCCACGGGTAAAGTGCCTCTCCCTGGATGTATTGCTGGTAATCCGTTTCACTATCAGCAGCCTCATCATTTTCAGATGCTCTGTACCCAAGAACCTCGGTTTGTTCATAGGCTTTAAGCATTGCATCAATATTTTTTGCAGAGAGTTTGCCAAACCGTTTTCTAAAGGGCTCACTGAGAGAATCCAACGTTATGAGTTCTGTCGCTTTAACGAGAGAACCGATGATAGCCGTGTTGGTGATTGGTAAGCCGATAGTGTCCATGGCAATCTGACTGGCATCGACAAGGCAGACAACATATTTTTTTTCGAGATGTTCAAAGCTCTTCCGCTGATTTTTTGAAGCATTTATTATTAACTTCTTACCAGGCGCCAATCCTTCAGTAACCTCAGGTAAGCCAATCAGCGAGGAATCAAGCACAACAACCACATCGGGCTTTTCTATTCGTTCCCGTAGAAATATCTGAGAATCTGAAACACGCAGAAAAGCCATTACAGGGGCGCCCCGTCTTTCAGCACCAAAGTTAGGAAATCCCTGCGCATACAGCTCGCTGGAAATAGCGGCCTGGGCAAAAAGTTCAGCAGCCGTCACAGCACCCTGACCTCCTCGACCATGAAAACGTATTTCTTTCATTGCTTAATCCTTA
>JAQYVS010000165.1 GCA_030145365.1 Desulfofustis sp.
TACACTTAAAAGAGTGTGAATTTAGGTTTAATAACAGAGGTGAAAATCTTTACTTATTATTGTTAAAAATCTTAAGAAATAAACCTCTGTTCTAGTCATGACCCTTAAAAATAATTATACGACCTTAGCGTGAGACCAACAACCGATATTACTTACGTAACAACAATCAAACATCTGTAATTGTGATATTTTTCTGCTAAGCTGTTTTGGATAACTGGATTTATGAGTTGAGCCGAACCGAAGGAGAAAACCATGACAAAGTCCGAGTTAATTGAGCAAATTGCTAAAGAAGCAGGCGTAACCAAAACTGCTGCGAAACAGATTGTTAACTCTTTTCTGAATACTATCTCAAATGAGTTAGTGAAGGAGGATAGCAAGGTTAGGTTGACAGGGTTCGGAACGTTTTCTACAACTCACCGAAAAGCCAGAAAAGGCAGAAATCCCCAGACTGGTGAAACTATAAAAATTAAGGCGTCCAGTACAGTAAAGTTCAAACCAGGGAAGATACTGAAAGATTCTGTTTGATGTAACAATTGGTGCTGTGAGTATATTTTCAAGGTCTAGATTAGTACTCCCGACACCAGTCTCAGACTGTTATAAAGTATGATTTTACAGCGGTTATCAATTTTATAAAACCATTCGACGTTGTGTACACATCTGCCGAGACCATGATTTACAGGGATCGTAGGCTTCATGGGTAACGTAGTCCCGGAAGTAAATACATTCTTTGTGAGTCCAGATAAGTACCAGATCATTACACACCCGTTTTCTAATCGCCTGGTTCTCACTGGCAATATCTTGAATCCAGCGACCGGAAAATTCACAGTTTGCCTTTGCATGCGACCGAAGAATGTGTTGTTCTCCGTTGACTTTCGCAATCCACTGCTGGGCAGATTCAAAGCATCCTCTCTCGTCTGCATATGAAACTGTTGCCAGCATGAATAAACCGATGAGGAATCCTCATCTCTTCACATTCTCTATTGAGCAAAGAGTTTTCACCGTTACCGCCTAAATGATCTGATTTGATAAAGTGAGCAACCATAACTTCTTGAACTTACTTTTCTCGATAAGCGATTACCGGACTTGCAATTATCGTTTAATTGTTCAATAGTTCGGTCTCGTTGTCCACTTTAGCTATCGGCTTATTAAAATGCGTATCGACCAACCGATAAACAAACAGTTTTTTCTAGATAAACGTCTGCGTTTTTCTGTTCTGGCGCTGATGGTTATTGCCTTCATGTTCGGCTTTGCCGATCAGGTGTGGGATAAAAATTTTGAGCGGCTTCATATCTTCTTATTTAATCTCTGCGCCGGCGGATTCACCATCCTCTATCATACCGAAAACAGAGCAGTTCCTTCATTTCGATGCTATCTTTTTCTGGCACTCAGTCTGATCTATGCACTTTCAGCCTTTTTTCAGATATACTGGGTAGCGGCTGTTATTTCCTTTCTGCTTGGTCTGCTTGTTGAATCAATCCGCATCCGCGCCTTCTCTTTTCTCCCCCTGGAGTTGTTTGATTCAAAAATATCAGTGGTTGATAAATTTCATCATGCCTCGGTGCTCTGTCTGTCCCTGGGACTATTCATCGCCACCTTTGTGCTGCTCAATGAAACGTCGCTGCATTGGCTGTCTTATAAACATTTAAGTCTGAATGTTTTTTTTCTTGGATACTCCTTTCCGGTGTCTCTGATCACCATGTCGGTGATGTTTTCTTTTATCCGAAGAGATATCTCACCGTCATTGCGCTATGTGAAGCAAGCCTTTTTCTGGACGATCAACCTGGGTGTGATCATTTTCTTTCTGTTCATCATTTTCGAAATGCAGATAGCAAAGTTTGTTATTTCCAACATCCTTTTTCTGACGGTGATTCTGATCTTTTCCTTTTTTCTCCTGTTAGGCGTCAATATGCAGCAGAAACATTTCCTGCTCTCAGGAATGATTTTTCTGGTATTTACAGGGATTTCCGGGGTCTTCTATATCGAGTTAATGAATTATCCGGATCTCTATGAAAAATGGGGCAGACTGTTACTGACCTCTCACGCGTATCTGTCCCTGTATGGCTGGAGTTTGAGTGGTTTACTCATCTTGATCCGCTGGAATGACTTCCCGTTAACCTTGAACTCATGGTTAATTATCCTTTTTCATTGGCTGGTGATCGGCATCCTGGCACCACTGGGAAAAACCAATCTGATCGTTGCTGCTGCTGCACTGATCTCCTATTGCACGTTTCTGCATCTGTACTTTGCAGAAAGATCAGCCGAATCTCTGGGTGATCAGACCTGAATCTGTGGAGACCGAGGTCGTATCATTCCAGAAAAAGAACACCGTCTTTTTCCGTAATGAGTCTTTCACCTTTTAGCGCATCCACCAGGACGCTGATCCGTTCTGCTGGCTCTTTAAGTATATCAGGAAGACTGGCGGGGGCAAGCCGGTCTGTATCCAGGAGCAGTTGCAGAATTCTGCCACGAAGTTGACGATCCGATCCGGCAAAACGGGACTGTTTGGTGTAGTGACGGCTCAGACGGTTCAGATTTCCGACCTGCTTTTTCAGCATGACACCATAATCCATCAACCCATAAAACCATTGGCGCGGCTCTGATTTGTCGATGGTGCTCTCCACCAGTTTCATGATTTGAGCATCTGTAACATTTGTTTTTTCTGAGAAAAAGAAATGAATAAAAACCGTTCTGATATTGGTTTCAATAAACGGGAACGCTCTGTTGTAGGCAAACACGCAGATGGATGCCGCCGTCGCTTTGCCGATACCGGGAAAATCTATCAATATTTTAGGCTCATCAGGCAAGCGGGTGCCAAAATCACTGACAACCAGACGGGCGATGTCGTGCAGGTATTTGGCCCTTCTATTGTATCCCAGGCCTTTCCACAGGGCGAGTACCTCACCAAACGAAGCCGATGCCAACTCATTAAACCCAGGGAACTGGCGGATAAAAGCATCAAATTTACTTTCCACGCGAATCGTCTGAGTTTGCTGGAGCATGATTTCAGAGACCAGCACCCGATAGGGTGAAATCTGCTGCCTCCAGCTGAATTGTCGTCCCTGGTTGAGATAATAGTCCAGGATTATGGAGCTAAAGACGGAAAACGTATCCGGGCACGCCCCTTTTTCTTTGTAGAGCTCAGACCAGTTTTGGGCCCCCGCCAGCTCACCGCTCACTTTTCTCTTCAACGTATCCCCATGACAAACAGCAGAACTCGGATTAATACAACCTGAGAAGCTGAGATCATCCTTTCAAGAGGTCAAGATAATCGTCGCTGCTGAGCATTTCATCATACTGATCCATATCAGACGGACGTATCTCAACGATCCAGTTTGAATATGGGTCTTCGTTAAGCAGTTCCGGGGCATCTTCCAACTCGCTGTTCACAGCAATTATTTCGCCGCCAATAGGCAGATAGAGCTCGGAAACAGCTTTTACTGACTCAAGAGTTCCAAATTCTTCCCCCCGGTCAAAGCTGCTTCCGGGTTCAGGCAGTTCAACAAAAACGATATCTCCCAACTGATCCTGAGCATAATCGCTGATGCCTATTTTGATTGTGTCACCGTCTTTTGCTGCCCATTCGTGGTCTTTGCTGTAGTAAATGCCTGCCGGTAAATTCAGCTCATCAATCTCTTTCATGGTCTCCCCCATTGTCTATCTTTCTTCTCACCCACTCGGAGCGTACCTCAAATTATCAAAATGATACCATGGCCCGGGGTGTTCAAACAACTCTCAGTTTTTATTGTATCGCAAATCAGTTGGGCGGTGATTGGAAAAATGTCCCATTGCCATCAATACTCATCACCTTCAGTACTGAACGTTATGGGTAAATCTTCGGGTAATCGTCGTGCCATGCTCTGTCTCCGATTGATAACAAAGTGTTGATGATAATCGGAAAACGAATTATTTACATTGATGCGGGCTCTACTCACCATGTGCTATCAGTAACTGGATATGAAGAATGTAATCGATACAGAACTATTACAGGTTATCAAGGATTTCCTGGAAATGGGACATGTGGATAACATTGTCGCCATGTTTTACCGTGAACCACATTATCTTAAATGGACGGCAAAGGTTCTGGATGATGAGCGTTTTAATGTGCGGCTGGGTGTCTCGGTTTTATTTGAAGAATTATCATCCCGCCATGCAGAACACCTCGATCTGGCCATACCCGGACTTCTGGAATTGCTTCATGACGATCGGCCACTCATTCGAGGTGAGGCCCTCAGCGTACTGGCCATAATCGACGGTCCAGATCTACGCAGCCATACCGAAGAAATGCTCAAGGACCAGGATCCGCAGGTTAGAGAAATTGCAGTTGATATAATCGAATCAATGTAAACGATGGAAGAATTTCAAAATCAAGCTAAGGGTACACGGCTCTGAGCGCTTTATCATATGCCAGGTAGTTCCGGTAGCATTCATCATAGAATAGTGTGCTGGAGCTCCCAGGACCAGATCTGCTGGTTTCATCAAGCCTGACAAAATTACTGGTAATCTCTTCAATGGATGTTTTTTTACCGGCCGCCGATTCAGCACACCAGAGTGCCTGCAGTGCAGCCCCCGTTGCCCCTGCTTCTTCCTGCTCAAGACAGACGACTTCACAATTGAAGATATCGGCAACGAGCTGCCGCCAGAGCCCACTTTTGGCACCTCCGCCGGTGAGTCTGATCTCATTGGGCTCGATACCGTTTCTTTTGATGACATCAAGCCCGTACCTCAGCCCAAAGGTTGCCCCTTCCATTGCCGCCCGGCACATAGTCTCGGGCCTCATGTTCAAACCGGTCATCCCGGACAAAGTTGCCGTTGCTGAAGGCAGCGGCGGTGTACGCTCACCGTTAAAATAGGGAAGCAGAATCAACCCTTCAGCACCGGGTTCAACTGAGGCAGCCATTCGATTCATCTGCCCAAGCTCAAGGTTGAGCAGCGAGCGAACCAGTTCGGTCGCCACGGTAACATTCATCGTACAAACAAGCGGCAGCCAGCCCCCAGTTGAAGAACAAAATGCGGCCAGCTCACCGGTTCCATCCACAACCGGTTCATCGGAATAAGCATAGATGGTGCCTGACGTACCCAGGCTTGCAGTTACTGCACCCTGCACCACATTACCCGTGCCAATGGCGGCCATCATATTGTCCCCGCCGCCCGAGGATACAAGAACGTCAGCAGGTAGACCGAAGAGCTGACTGATTTCTTTTCTCATCACCCCTGCAGGCTCATGTGCTTGCCTAAATTCAGGCAGACAATCCATGAGTTTTCCTGAAGGATCAATGGCGGAAAGTAATGCCTCCGACCAGCGGCGCTTTTTCACGTCAAAATAAGCGGTTCCGGATGCATCACCAAATTCGGTCGTCCGGTTGCCGGTTAACCAGTAGTTGATATAATCGTGGGGCAACAGCACGGTGGCAAGCTGCTCGTAATTCAGTGGCTCATGTTCCAGTAGCCAGAGTATTTTGGCAGCGGTGAATCCAGCCGCCACCTGGTTGCCGATCGCCTCAAGAACCTGTTGCTGTCCACCCATTCGCCGACTGATGGTCTCGCATTGGGGTACGGTCTCAGTATCACACCATAATTTTGCAGGCCTGATCACCTGACCCGCTTCGTTTAGTGCCACCATTCCATGCTGTTGCCCGGAAACACCGATTGCCCTGACAGAAGCAGGTTTCACAGCGGGATTGGCAAGCAAATCAGTAAGGACTTCTGTGCAGGCTGAGAGCCAGCTCTCTGGGTGCTGCTCCCGGCCCCCTTTATCGTTTTCGATCAGTTCATATCCGTGATAGCTTTCAGCCACAACCCCACCTGATTGCTCGCTGATTACAACACCCTTGGTTCCCTGGGTACCGCTGTCTATCCCGATAAATGTAGAGTCGGACATAATGGTATTCTCAATCAAGTAGTTGTTATTGAGTTTTTCAGATAAAGGTGTTCAGGATGTTTTCCAAATACTCCTGTCTGCCGCTGGGGACCACCGGTTCACCATGTGTTTTGATATATTCTTCACATGTGTCCAGACTCGATTGACCAGCCAGAACCGCAGCGCCACCATCAGCCCATGATTGGTAGCGTTGTTCTTTAAAATCCTCCAGAAATCCATCTTCAATAATGTTTGCGGCGATTACCAGTCCGCGGGCAAAAGCGTCCATACCCCCTATATGGGCATAAAATAGATCGATGGGCTCAAAGGATGCGCGCCTGACCTTGGCATCAAAATTCATTCCGCCTGATCCGAGCCCTCCAGCCGACAATACTTCCAGCATTGCATACACCGCCGAGTAGAGGTCAGTCGGGAATTGATCCGTATCCCAACCCAGTAATGGATCGCCCCGGTTTACATCCATACTGCCCAGTTTTCCGGCAGCGGCAGCCACCGTGAGTTCATGTTCAAACGTATGCCCGGCCAGGGTCGCGTGGTTGGCCTCGATATTTAATTTAAAATGATCAATGAGATCATAGGTCTGGAGAAAATTAAGAATGGTTGCAGAATCAAAATCATACTGATGCTTGGTCGGCTCTTTTGGTTTTGGTTCAATGAGAAACTGTCCGGTAAAGCCGATTTCTTTTGCATAGTCAACACACATCGAAAAGAACGCTGCCATCTGATCCTGTTCCTGCTTCAATCTGGTATTGAGCAACGTCTCGTAACCTTCCCGACCGCCCCAGAACACATAATTCTCACCACCAAGTTCCCTGGTGGCGCTCATCGCATGTTTAACCTGGGCAGCAGCGTAGGCAAAGACATGGAAATCAGGATTGGTTCCCGCCCCGTGGGCATAGCGAGGGTTAGAAAATAAATTGGCAGTTCCCCACAGCAGTTTAATGCCGGTCTGTTTCTGCAGATCGGCCGCATGGGTCACCATCTGTTCAAGATTATCGCAGGATTCGGAAAAGCTCGCTCCTTCCGGAGCAAGATCGCGATCGTGAAAACAATAATAGGAAACACCGAGTTTAGAAACAAACTCAAAGGCCGCATCGCAGGTTGCCCGTGCCCGATCCATCGGATCACTAAACCCATTCCAGGCTCGATCCATAGTGCCTTCACCAAACGGGTCACCACCCTGGTTTTTCAGGGTATGCCAATAGGCTACTGCAAATCGTAAATGTTCCTCCATGGATTTACCCAGCACGCTTTGAGTTGGATTGTACCACTTAAACGCCAGAGGGTTTTTTGAGTCCCTTCCCTCAAAGATTATTTTTGTAACTTCTGGAAAATAGTCAGCCATACTCATTTCTCCTGGTAAATTTATCTATTTAAATTAGATCCTTAACTTGTTCGGTGTATTTTATCCAGTGGCGACTTGTAGATTTCATTTAACACAAACCCGGCCGCCCCCTGAGCCCAGTCATGGTCATTCCACTCCTGGATCAGAATCTGAGTAGCACTCCCCTGCTCTTTGTTAAGATATTTTTTTATCGCTTTATTCATCGGCTTAAAGAGAAGATCTCCGGCCCTCACCCCTTCTCCGGTAATGATAAGTCTTTCCGGGTTAAAAATCTGTATCAGCCCGCCGATACTCCGAGCCAACAGTTCCCCACTCTGGTTAAACAGTTTACGAAGCCCCCTGTCACCACCCTGAGCCATGCGCGTCACATCTTCTATGGTCAAGGTATCAGGGTCGAAATCAAATGTTCGTCTTGCTGAGAGGAGTTTTCTGGCCTGCTGCAAAAGACCCGAATCGGCAGTATAGGCCTCCAGGCACCCCATTTTCCCACACCGACACGGCTCACCGTCCGGCACGACAATCATATGCCCCAATTCCGCTCCGATTCCAGTGGAACCCTGATAAATTTTAGAATCAACAACAATGCCCATGCCGATTCCCTCTTCGATGGTAACCACAAGAAAGTTATTAATTCCTTTACCCAGACCAAACCACTGTGAAGCCACGGTAAATGAGTTGGCATCGTTTTCCAGATAGACATCGGTATTCAGCCGCTGAGCCAGCAGCTTACGGATATGACTCGGTCCGCTCTTTATCGGGCTCCAATAACAGGTGCCCGTTGCCGAATCGACAAAACCTGGGATGGCAAGGCCGCAGCCTGAAAGATCTTCGAGCTTGAGTCCGGCATCATCGACGCAGTGAAGGATTCCATCTTCAATAACATCAGCCAGGCTTTGTTCCGAACGTTCTTCAACGCGAAACGGAATGGACAGCGTAGATTTTACCTGCCCGATGAAATCCACCACCGCAAAACTCAATCGAAATGCGGCTATCTTGACCCCAACGGTATAGGTGGCTTCAGGATTGAGCTTCAACATGATCCGCCGTCGTCCACGTGCTGAAGAACTTTCACCCTTTGCCTCGTAGATCAGGCCTTGCTTGATCAATAATGCAGTAATATTGGTTACCGAGGATCGGCTCTGGCCGGTTTTTTCTGCTATTTCCACCCGCGAAATCATACCTGCAGAACGAATACTGTTCAAAATATTAAACAGGTTCACTTCACGGGTAAAATCACGATTAGCAGCCTTCATCAGCGATTCCCTTTAATTTACTGAAAAAACATAACAATTTCTCATAAAACACCTACCACAAACACATCATCTCACTAACATACGTATTATTTATCTATTAATATTAGTTATTTACATGTTACCAGGGTGTTAATTCCCTCGTTTCTGTCTAACCAATACTCTCTCTTAACTACCAGGGAAAAATAGCTAAAGCAAGATAAGAAAGCAATACACACACCAACTATCTATTATCGATAATATATTAATATATTAAATTTCTGATTAATAAGATTATATATCAAGAACTTATTGTCATATATTAATATGTATGAGTAATACCTTGCAGTACTTTATTTATATTTCACTGAGAAAATTAATTCTTGCCATCCGTTGTAAAATTTGGCACTCTGCACCTGATGACGCATGTGAAGACTCTCGTCCTCAGAAGCGTCAAAGTGCTTTTTTTAATATAATGTGCCAGTGTGGGCAGTCGGCAGCATCACATACGTTTACCCATCATTTTGCCTCGTCGGCATGCTCGAACAAGTTTAACACTTAGTATTACGGGAGGAATTTCACATGTTGAAAAAAAACATCGTATCTGCAGTTATTGTCGTTACTCTTTTTGCCTTCGGTTCCGTGGCTGTGGCCAAGGATCTGGTGGTGGGTGTCTCCTGGTCAAATTTCCAGGAGGAACGCTGGAAAACAGACGAAGCAGCCATGAAGGGCCAACTTGAAAAAATGGGCGCCAAATATATCAAGGCCGATGCCCAGGCCAGCGCAGAGAAACAGATTTCAGACATCGAAAACCTGATCGCCAAAGGTGCAAATGCGCTGATCGTTCTCGCCTGGGATTCAGACGCCATTCTACCAGCCGTTGCCAAAGCTGAGGCGGAAGGTATCGCTGTTGTCGGCTATGACCGGTTGATTGAAAAGGAAAGTGTCTTCTATCTGACTTTTGACAACAAGGAAGTTGGCCGCATGCAGGCCCGGGCCGTTTTTGCCGCCAAACCGGAAGGCAACTACGTATTTATCAAAGGTGCACCAACCGATCCCAACGCTGAATTTTTATACGAGGGTCAACTGGAAGTGCTCGACGAAGCAATCAAAGCCGGCAAAGTAAAAAATGTCGCCGCCCAGGGAACCGACGGCTGGAAACCAGAAGTTGCCCAGCGCAATATGGAGCAGATCCTGACCGCTCAAAATAACAAGGTTGACGCAGTTGTCGCCTCCAACGACGGCACCGCAGGCGGAGTTGTTGCCGCTCTGACCGCCCAGGGTATGGAAGGCATTACCCCGGTATCTGGCCAGGATGGTGATCACGCGGCACTGAACCGTGTTGCCCGTGGACTTCAGACCGTTTCCGTATGGAAAGACGCCCGTGAGCTGGGTAAAGCCGCAGCCCAAATCGCCGTGGAGCTGGCCTCCGGAAAAACACCCACCGGTACCATCAAATGGTCCGGCGGAGCCAAAGGTGTTGAAATGGATGCCATCCTTCTCGCCCCGGTTCCCGTCACCAAAGACAATCTCAAGGCTGTCGTTGAAGCCGGTTGGATTAAAAAAGATGTTCTTTGCCAGGGTGTTGAAGGCAATTGCCCGTGATATTCTGAGCTGTTGAATCCAATCTCTGCGGGGACGCTTTGCCCGTGCGTCTCCGCCTATCGTAAAACCAATTTAAGCTTTCCCTCTTGACCGTAAACAGGTATATCTAAATACAAGAACAATCACATACTCAGACGGGCATCCTTATGCAATCCAAACCCAGCCAAAATTCAAAGAGTTCCCTTTTTCATCGGTTGAGTACAGAGCTCGAGATTAATACCCGTATGCTGTCAATGATCGGTGCACTGATCGTTATCTGGGTCGTTCTCAATGTTCTTACCGACGGTATCTTTTTCACTTCGAGAAATCTCTATAACCTCGCCGTACAAACCAGTGTTGTCGGAATTATGGCGACGGGCATGGTTCTCGTCATCGTCGCTCGCCATATTGATCTCTCGGTTGGCTCCCTGATGGGATTTACCGGTATGGTCATCGCCTACCTCCAGGTTCATGTGTTCACCCTGGGCGCAGCCTGGAACTGGCCATTGACGGTCGTTTGCGGCCTGGTGCTCGGTGCAATTGTGGGACTCTGGCAAGGCTGGTGGGTTGCCTATCGGGGAGTTCCCGCTTTTGTTGTTACCCTTGGTGGACTCCTGGTTTTTCGAGGTGGGGCCTACCTGGTTACCGATGGTCGAACCGTGGCTCCCATGGACAAAACCTATCAATTGCTCGGCGGGGGTATCGATGGTTCAATCGGTGCAACCTGGAGCTGGGTTTTTGGAATTGTCTGTATTCTGCTCATGATTTTCGGCACCTTAAATAACCGTGTCCGCAGGAAAAAATATGGTTTCAAGCCCAAAGCACGTTGGGCAGAGCTGGTTCTTCTGCTCATCGGCATTGGAGTAGTGTGTGCCTTTGTGATGATCATGAATTCCTATTACAAGCCACGCACAGAAATACCTCGTGGAATTCCGATACCGGTTCTTATTCTGATCAGTGTAGTGGCGGTTATGACGCTGCTTGCCAAAATCACCAAGTTTGGACGCTATGTCTTTGCCATTGGCGGTAATCCTGAAGCCGCAGAACTCTCAGGCATTAACGTCCAGCGGGTAACCATGTATATCTTTATGGTTATGGGCATCCTCTGCGGTATCGCAGCAGTAATTACCACTGCACGGCTTAACGCCGGCGCCAATTCCATGGGAACCATGGCCGAACTAAACGTGATCGCTGCTGCCGTAATCGGCGGAACCTCACTGGCCGGTGGAATCGGAACTATCGCCGGAGCAATCCTGGGAGCGGTGATTATGCAATCGCTGGAATCAGGTATGGTATTGATGGGGGTCACCAGCGCCATGCGTCAGGTAGTCATCGGGCTGGTTCTGATTATTGCCGTCTGGTTTGATGTTATGTACAACAAAAACAAACGTTAGGAGCGATGGTGTGAGCACTCAAATTCCACTTGTTGAAATGCGCAACATCCATAAACGCTTCGGTGGTGTGCATGCGGTTCAGGGAGTTTCAATCGATCTGATGCCCGGTGAAGTCGTCGGTGTTCTGGGACACAATGGGGCCGGGAAAACCGTACTGATGAAGGCCTTGTCCGGCGCCATCCCCTGCGATGAAGGTGAAATCATCATCAACGGCCAACAGGTTGCTATCAAACGCCCCCGCGATGCCCGTCATCACGGGATTGAGACCATCTACCAGACGCTTGCTCTGTCCGACAACCTCGACGCCCCCGCCAATCTCTTTCTGGGACGGGAAATCATGACGCCATACGGTACACTGGACGATGGCGCGATGGAAAATGAGGCAAGGAAAGTAATTCAGCGATTAAACCCCAATTTTACCAATATCAAAGACCCGGTTCGTAATATGTCCGGCGGCCAGCGTCAGTCCGTGGCCATAGCCAGGGCAATCTATTTCAATGCCAAAATCCTGATAATGGATGAACCGACAGCAGCGCTTGGTCCCCACGAAACAGCCATGGTCGCTGAACTGATCAAGCAGTTGAAGAGTGAAGGCATCGGTATTTTCCTGATCAGCCATGACCTGCATGATGTTTTTGATCTGGCAGACCGGGTGTCCGTGATTAAAAACGGGAAATTGGTTGGCACCGAACATACCAGCCAGGTTACCAAGGACGAGGTCCTGGGTATGATTATTCTGGGTAAACAACCGGGTGAATCAAAAGCCGCCTAACCTGGAGTTCGAAAAATCACCGCCCTCTGCCCCGAAACCGGTTTGACTTCCCATATCAAGGCCTGATCCCGTCTCCGTTTTAGCTTGACAATCACCGCATTATCATTGTAATTCCTCATATATAAGAAGGATAGTTCCAATTCCCGCCCGATTACATATCGAGCATGAAGAACCAGGAACGCCATACGCTTCTCTTTTATGATTCTAGCCTTACAGCAGATAACATACCCTTTTTACCTAGGAGGCCAGGTGGTACTGATGGATTTTGCTGCCGGCTGTTCAGGTGAAGTTTTAGATTGTTAACGTTCGTTCCCACTAGAAGGAGGTGTCGTCATGAGGAAATTGGTCTTACTGTCAGTCTCCATCGTTTGTTTTTTAAGCGTAATCGTTTGTTCGGGGGTCTCGGGATTCTCTGAAACCCTGGAATTAAAACTGGCCCATTTTATGCCGACCATGCATGTCCAGCATCGCATGGCGTTTGAGCCGTTTGCAGAGAAAGTAGCAGAGTTGACGGACGGGAAGGTCACGGTAAAAATCTATCCCGGCGGAACATTAGGGAATCCCAAGACCATGGTTGATGCCATTTCCAACGGCATCACCGACATCGGTTTTGTCATTCCAGCCTATGTCAGAGGCAGATTTCAGAGAAGCAGCGTATTTGACCTGCCGTTTTTATTCAATGATGCGGTTCAGCAGACTGAAGTCATGTACGAGTTATTCGACAAGGACTTTGCCGAAGATTACAAGCAATTCAAGGTATTGTGGTTTACTGCCGCTCCAATGAGTCAGGTATTTACCGTTAAACAACCCATTGCTTCAGCAGCCGACTTTAAAGGCTTGAAAATCCGTACCGGTAACGCGGCTGAAACAGAAGGGGTCAAGATGCTGGGTGGAAATCCGGTTGGAAAAACCGTGGACGAGCTTAACATCATGCTCCAAAAAGGTGTTGTAGACGGGGCATTCACAGCATATTCAGCCCTGAATCGCTATAAACTGATCGGCGTCGTCAATCACATGACTGAACTCAACTATTCCGGGGCATTAATGGTTGTTCTGATGAACAAGAAAAAGTGGGACTCCCTGCCCGATCATGCCAAGAAGGCAATCGACCAAGCCACCCCTCCGAGCTTTGGTGTGGCAGCGGCTCGGGCTTTTGACTATGAAGATCTTGAAAATTTCAAAATGGCCATAACCAACGGTATTGCCTTCCATACCTTCAGCAAGGAAGAAAAAGAAAACCTGCGTGCCGGAACCATGGGTATGCGGGACGACTGGGTGGCAAAAAATGAAAAGAATATGCCTGCCCGGCAGATTCTCGACGATGTGGTAGGCGCGGCAGCTGAATGATAGAGATACTCTGAGGCAGATTACCCATGTCGGATCTTAGGCTGCCTGAACCGTTAAAAAAAGTGCACAAGGGATTGCTGTGTCTGGTTGAAATGCTGGACCGGATCTCCTGGGTCGTGCTTTTTCTGATGATGGTCATGACCATGGTGGATGTAATGCTGCGAAAATTCACCAATGTGACCATCATCGGATGCGGTGAAATGACCGAGATGATGATGGCTATAGTGGTGTTCTGTTCCCTGGCGCAATGCCAAGTGGACGACGGTCATATAAAAATTGATCTGATCATGGGCAGGGCACAACCCAAAGTACAGGCCCTGGTCGATACCCTTACACAGTTTCTCTGCTTTGTTCTTTTTTGCCTGGTGGCATGGTCCACATTCAAGCATGGTATTGAGATCAGGCAGTGGCAGGAAGTTTCGATCGATCTGGCAATACCATTATATCCCTTTGTCTTTATCGCAGCCTTTGGCTCTGCAATGCTTGCCTTGATCCTGCTTACGAAGACAATCACTTCCCTTTCCGAGGCAATGAAACCGTGGATCCGATCTGGACTGGAATCGTAGGTATTATCTTCCTGTTCATCCTGCTTGCCCTGCGGATGCAAATCGGTTTTGCAATGGCCTTGGTCGGATTTTTGGGCTTCTGGGCACTCAACTCGTTTGAGTCAGGATTCGCCATCCTCGGTATCGAACCATACAAAACCGCCGCTCACTACACCTTGAGTGTTATTCCACTGTTTCTTCTCATGGGCCAATTTGCCAACCACGCCCGGCTTGGTTCGGAAATATACGATATGCTCTACCGCTGGATCGGTTATTTGCCGGGCGGTCTGGCCATGGCCACCGTTGGGGCATGTGCCTGTTTTGCAGCGATATCTGGATCATCGCTTGCGACGGCTGCGATGTTCGGAACCATAGCGTTGCCGGAAATGCAGAAATTAAAGTATTCCGACGCACTTGCTACCGGCTGTATTGCTGCAGGAGGTACGCTGGGAATCCTGATACCGCCCAGTTCCGTACTTATCTTATATGGTATTCTTACCGAACAGAGTATCAGTGAGCTTTTCATAGCCGGCGTTGTTCCAGGAATCATGCTTTCTCTGCTGTTCATGGTCACCATCTACATTCTCGTCCGCATCAAACCGGAAATGGGTGCGCCGGGTCCAAAATTTCCTGCAAAAGAGAAGATCGTTGCCCTGAAATCGACGATGGGACCGTTTGCTCTTTTTGCTGCAGTCATCGGCGGCTTATACACTGGCTGGCTAACGCCGACTGAAGCTGCAGGTGCCGGAGCCTTTGGCGCGTTTCTGCTGATGGCTTTAAAAAGACGGCTAAACTGGCCAAACTTTGTCGGTTCTTTGAAAGACAGTGCATCCGCCACTGCCATGATTTTCGGGATCTTGATCGGCGCCATGATCTTCCAGTATTTTCTTACCTTGAGCCAGATTCCCGATCAACTCGCCCAGAGTGTTGTGGAGATGAATCTGAACCGTTATGGAGTGCTCTCGCTTATCATTGCCGCCTTCATCATCCTGGGTTGCTTTATGGAAGGACTTTCCATCATGGTGCTGGCAGTCCCGATAGTCTTTCCGATCGTTGTGCAGCTGGGATTTGATCCCGTCTGGTTTGGTATTATCATAACGCTTACCATGGAGATGAGCCTGATTACCCCTCCAGTAGGCGTCAATGTCTTTGTCCTGCACGGTGTGGCCCGCAATATTTCGATGAATACAATGTTCCGTGGGGTTATACCGTTCTGGGTAGCCATGCTGGCCTGTATTGTTATCCTGATTGTCTTTCCGGGAATCGTGACCTTTTTGCCGAATTCGATGAATTAATTCAGAGGGTATTGATGCACATTATTGTTCTTCTGCTCGTTACTACTTTTTTTCTTGTGTTGAGCGCTCTATTTCTCGTGGAATGTGTCCGGGAAAAGGAACAAAGGGGAACAAAGATTGCCACAGCGGCTCTTGTCGTTTTCTTAGCCATGATTCCAATAATTCTCTGGATTCCCGGCTTGCACCCTTTTGTTGATCTTCTCCTGGCCATTTTATTTCTGGGCAGTCTGCTGCTTTTCATACCGGCCCGGCCGGATAAGCGCGCACTGGCCGGAACGGTGGCACACACAGAAGGAATTGTTGAACGGGTCGACGAAAGAGATGCGGTTTTCGCCAGGCTCAGACTCAAACCGGACAATGAACCATATTACCGAAGATACTATGATGATCGACCCGATCAGGAAGAAGCCGATGCCAAACGAAGAGCAAAAGGCTTGCTCGGATCCCTGGGGTCCATAGACGGCAGTTATCAGCCGCTTAACGCGATGGTCCATGCCGCTTTTGATATTCCCGATATTCTCGGCACCAAAGCCGATTCGCCCCCCGTCGAGGGCGAAGAATGCAGACAATGGGACCCAGCTCAAGCCACCGATTGGGTTAAAAACTTTGCCCGCCATATCGGTGCGGATATGGTCGGCATCTGCAAAGTCAATCCACTGTGGGTATACGCCCGCCGCGGAGAAATTCATTATTCAAACTGGCAGGATTGGGGAAAAGAACTGGATAATTTTCCTTCTTACGCTGTCGTCATGCTGACCGAAATGAATTGGGACCATGTCAGTGCAGCTCCGCACAGCCCTTCCGTTGCGGAAAGTGCACACGATTACGGAAAAGGGGCCTATCTGTCAACATTGATGGGACGCTGGTTCGCCCACATGGGCTATAGAGGTGTGGCACAGAATACCAGAAACTACGATACTCTACTGGTACCCCTGGCCGTTGATGCGGGCCTCGGTGAAGTTGGCCGCCAGGGGTATCTCATTGCCCCGAAATATGGGGCACGGGTTCGCATATTTGCAACGCTTACCGATATGGAACTGCTGCCGGACAACCCGGCTTCGCTTGGCATCGATGAATTTTGTCAAAGATGCAAAAAATGTTCTGACACGTGCCCGTCACAATCAATTCCTTCAGGCGACAAAACTACGGTGAACGGCATACACCGCTGGAAACTGGATGAGGACAGTTGTTTTGACTATTGGAGTAAAGTCGGCACCGATTGCTCCATTTGTATGGCGGTTTGCCCTTTCAGTCGTCCCGATACGTTTTCTCATAAACTTGTGCGTTTTCTGCTCTGTAAATCGTTGATTGCCAGGCGCTGGTTCCCGCTAATCGATAATTTTATTTACGGAAAACGCTGGAGACCTCGTCCTGTTCCCTCCTGGCTTGATTATCCGAGAAAAAACAAACTGAAAAGCGAACATTACTGATCCGGCGGAAACATCCTGTCAAAAAGAAAAGTCCAATCAGATAAACAGGGAGATATCTTCCAACTTCTTTTTACCCAGATCTGGAACTTTCACCCCCTGCTCCGGATAACCGGTAACCAAAATCATCACCGGGGTTTCATTGTCCGGTCGTTTAAGAATCTTTCTGAGAAACTGCATGGGGCTCGGTGTATGGGTTAGACAGGCAAGTCCAACATTATGAAGGGCCGTTATCAACATGCCGATGGATATCCCCACCGAATCGCGCACGTAATAGTGCTTAATTATCTCACCCCGGTCATCGCGCTGATAGTTTTCTGCAAAAATGACGATTAAATACGGAGCACGCTCCAGAAAAGGTTTTTCAGCATCGGTACCAAGCGGCTTCAATGCATCAAGCCACTGGTCAGAAGCCCGTGAGTTATAAAAGGCACGCTCCTCTTTTTCTGCAGCTTCCCGAATTCTGCGCTTAACCTGAGCATCTGATACCACGATAAATTTCCACGGCTGCTGGTTGGCGCCGCTTGGAGCCCGGCCGGCAGTCTGAATGGCTAATTCGATTATCTTGCGATCCACTTTTCTCTCTGAAAATGACCTGATTGTGCGTCTTGTTTTCATCTGCTCGAAAAATGCTTGTGCCCGCTCATGCATTTCTTCCTGTGGATACTCACAATAGTCGGTTAACTCAGGATGCGTGCACTCCCTCTTGCTCATCTTATTCTCCAATGTCAGACTCAATTTTTCTCCAGACCGTCTCAACCGATAAGTCAGCCAGGTCCCGAGCTTCCAGCCAGCTGAAACGGGTGTGCTGAATCCCGGTGGAGAGCGGTGAGGTATGCGCTCCATAGAGTGCCAAGCCTTGACACCCCAGATGGGCGGCGATATGGGTGGGACCGGTATCGTTTCCCACAACATATGCTGCCTGGCGGGCTATTCCTGCCAGGGCAAAATAATCGAGATAA
>JAQYVS010000175.1 GCA_030145365.1 Desulfofustis sp.
ACGTAGCTTGACTGCCAAGGATCTCAGCTCAGCCAATATCTACATCCTCCTGTCACGTGGCAGTGAGCTGTACGATTCTTCTTTTCGCAATATCCTGGTCCCTGTGCTGCTGTCCCGAATCAACAACGGATTTAACTCAAATCTTTTAAAATTTCTGGAAAGAACTGATCCTGACAACGGTTATGTCTCTGATTTCATAATCAGCTGTGCCCAGAAGGGTAAACTGACTACATTTTTCCCCAATGACAGTGGTGAACAGCGTAAAATTCTGGATCTGATGGCCAAGTCGGCATTTCGTGACGAACAGAGCCTGATTTTGTTTTCGGCCACCTTCGCAACCCTGCTGCAAAAACTTGAACCGGCGGCCAGAACATACCTGATACAGAAGATGGTCTCTACAATAGATCAGGCCGATTCAATTTTTTCGCTTCAGCTTCGAGTAATCCTGCAGTTTTATTTCGACAAACATCCGGAACTTCTGTCGACAACCGATATAAAGATCATAACTAAATTGGTGAACCGATACGGCAGGGTTGACCTCGCGGTCTATACCGCAACCGATTTCAGCCGCTGGAAAGCTGACGGCCGTCTAAGCAGCCTGTCCATTTTCCAGCAGGACGACGATGGAAAAATTTCCTATCTTTCCAATAGCAGAAATCTTCTTAAAAATGGCTATAAACCAAGAACGGCGCAAACAATCAGCCTGCTTGAAAAAAGCAGTCCAATCAGAAAAGAAGCAGAACGCTTGATCGCACGGGGGCAGGTTTCAGCTTTGTATAAACTTTCTGTGGACACACCACTCATCGTTGAATACCATAAAACTGTCAACGGTTTCGAACTCAGCCATGCAGTCGCCGTTTATCATAATAAGGATACCCAGCGCAGGCTGTTGAAGAAGTATCTTATCAGTGGAATGGAAATGTTTGCCCAGCGCGGTCACTCTTATTGGCGCGAAGGCCAGCTTTTGGAGCCAATGCGGCAATTACTCAAATCAAAAGAGATCACCCACAGCACCATCCCCGATATTAATCGTTTCATGAGCATCGGCTCCTGCGGAGGTATCAGGATTTATTCTGAAATAAACCGTCTTTTCAACAACTCTGTAGATATCTTCGCCACCGTCGGAACCGGAAAGGCCATTGTAAATGACCCCTATAATCAAAAACTGTTTGAAATCATCGCAACTTCCAATGACACCTTAACCTGGGAGGAAGTCGCAGGCCGGTTAACCTCTATATTTGCCGATGGTCGTGGCAGCGACTATCTGCAGCCTGGTTCATTACCGGCGATCCTGCACAAGATGATGGATGTCGGGAGTCTGAACTGATGGCCCTTCACAAACGAACTCAGCTGGGCCCTCTGTTAGAAGCCATTTCAGGCGGTGAACGCAAGCAGATCTATCTCTTCTTCGGCGAGCGTTTTCTCTGTCAGCAGGCCGTGCAACAGATCGAGGCGGCCCTTTTTACCCATGCCTCCGGTTCGGTACATACACTTGACGGAGCTGCCGAAGACCCAAACAAATTGCTCTCACGGATTCTCAGTTTCACACTTCTTCCGGGTTTACAGGTCTATCGAGTGGTTGATACCAACTTATTCCACTCCCGTCAGGTTGCCGAGCAGATCTGGGATAAAGCCTGTAAATCACTAAAAAACAACAAATCCGGTGCGGCTGCCCGGCACTTGGCAAATCTGCTGCACCTCGGTTCTATAAAAGTTACTGACAACAAGACTTTTTCTGATATTGCAGCCGACCAGTGGCAGAAACTTTTCGGTTTTGCCCATCCGGGCCAAAATCTTGACTGGGCTGACCGCCTGGTCAGCACGATAAGTGTACCTCTGTCTTCCTCCGATGATCCAGTCAATAAACTTATAGCGGCCATCGCCCAAGGCTTTCCCCAAGACAATGTCCTTATACTCAGCGCCGAACAGGTCGATAAAAGAAAAAAGCTTTTTACCCATATCAAAAAACATGGCGAAATCATTGACTGCTCAGTCATCGAAGGAGCCTCAAAAGCCGCCGTTACCCAGCAAAAAGAAGTAGTTAGGGAGATGATCCGAACCACTCTGGAAAAATTGAATAAAACCATCGAACCGCAGGCTCTGGAAATACTTTTTGAGCGGATCGGCTTTCATCCGGTTGGTGCAGTAATGGAAGTTGAAAAACTGGCGCTCTATGTTGATCAGCGTCCACGCATCACCTCCAGTGATCTTGAACAGATGGTGGGCCGCACCAGAGAAGATGCGATTTTTGAGTTAACTGAAGCATTGGGAAACAAAAACAGTAGCCGGACCATGACCGTTCTCGATCATTTGCTGACAAACTCAATCCATGGTTTGGCCATTGTCGCTTCCCTGCGAAATTATCTGCGCAGGCTGCTCATATTCAAATCCCTGCAGAACCAGCCCACCCCCGTCTGGACGAACCGCATGACCAGTAATGAATTTCAAAATGATTACCTGCCAGCAATAAAAGAGACTGGAGCCTGGCCGGATCTTCTCAAAGGACACCCGTACGCCCTGTATAAGGGATTCTCCAAGGCTTCAGAATTCTCTGCAGAAACCTTGGAACAATCACTTACGCTTTTGCTGGATGCAGAATTCAAGCTCAAGGGAGGAGCGGTCTCCACCCGCCTTGTTCTTGAGGATTTACTGATTTCATTGCTTACCGAAGACGAGAAGCTCGGAGCCTGATGGATAAAACTGTGCAAACCGGTAATTGAAAACCCTCAAATCGGGATTATTGTTATCCCAAAGAAGAGTATAATGTAATAACCACTATAGAAAAACTGTAAGAGATGGGAGAAAAAAACGGAGAACTTCAGGGATCAACTCTCACTGAAGATGTGATCGAGACCAAGGAGCCGCCGCGATATAAGGTGCTGCTTCACAACGATGATTACACGACCATGGAATTTGTTGTCTCGATTCTGCAAAACATTTTTCACAGATCAAAACAGGACGCCACCAAAATTATGCTGAACGTCCATAACGACGGGGTCGGGATCGCTGGAGTCTACTCGCGGGAGATCTGCGAAACCAAAATAGCCATTGTCCACGAACTGGGGAAAAAGAACGAATATCCACTGCGCTGCACTATGGAAAAAGAATAGCACCAACAAATACGTGAGCACTATGTTGAGCAAAACACTTGAAGCATCCCTGATCAAGGCAATTAAAGAAGCAAAAATTAAAAATCATGAATTCGTCACCGTGGAGCATATGCTTTACGGGCTTCTTCACGATGAGCTGGCCACCTATATCATCAGAGAGTGTGGTGGGTCCGTTGAGTCATTAAAGGAACAGCTTGAATCGTTTTTAACCCGTGAAATCCCAACCGTTTCTGCCGATATCGGAACCGACCCGAACCAGACCATTGCCTTTAACCGGGTTTTGCAACGGGCGGTTGCCCACGTTCAGAGTTGCGGTAAAAAGGAAGTCGACTCAGGAGATGTGCTGGTAGCAATCTTTTCAGAGACCGAATCCCATGCCGTATATTTCCTCGGTTCAATCGGGGTTGGTAGAATGGAGGTGGTCAACCTTGTTTCCCATGAATTGCCCGAGGGATTACAGAAGGAGCCGCTACCGCATCCTCCGCCCGACTCCGGCAGTCAGTCAACCAGAGACGACAAGGAAGATAAAGCCCTGAGCGATTTTACGGTAAATTATGCCGGTCTGGCGGAAGAAGGAAAGATCGATCCGCTGATCGGTAGACATGAAGAAGTCAGCCGGATGATGCAGGTCCTGTGCCGTCGGAAAAAAAATAACCCGCTGCTGGTTGGCGAACCGGGAGTTGGCAAAACAGCAATGGCGGAAGGCCTGGCATTACGAATCCACGAAGACAAAGTCGCTCGCAAGAATGGAGAAAAAGCCACAGTTCCAGAGTTACTCCAGGATGTTGAAATCTACCAGCTAGACATGGGCACCCTGGTGGCCGGAACAAAATATCGCGGTGATTTCGAAAAACGAATTAAAAGTGTGGTGGCCGCCATTGAAAAAAAGGATAATGCCGTCCTCTTTATCGATGAGATGCATACCATAGTCGGTGCAGGCGCCACCAGCGGCGGATCGATGGATGCCTCAAACCTGCTCAAACCGGCGCTTCAATCGGGAATTCTGCGCTGTATTGGTTCCACCACTTACGAAGAGTATAAAAATCAGATCGAAAAGGATCGAGCCCTTTCCAGAAGATTTCAGAAAATCGACATCGAGGAGCCGACTGTCCCCGATACCTGTAAGATACTCGCAGGTCTTCAGCCCCGTTATGAAGAACACCATCAGATTCGCTATTCCAAAGCAGCAGTCCGGGCAATGGCTGAATTGTCTGATCGTTATATCAATGAGCGTTTTCTGCCGGATAAAGCAATCGATATCATGGATGAAGTGGGATCACTGTTTAGACTGGAAGGTCGGCAGAATTCGGTGGTCAAGATAAACGACATCGAACGGGTCGTCTCTTCCATTGCCCGAATTCCAGCCCGGACCAGAAAAGGTACCGACCTGGAATCACTCAAGGGGCTTGAAACTCGGATGAAAGCAGTAATTTTCGGTCAGGATACCGCCTTGAAAACTATCATCCAAGCGGTAAAACGTTCCAGAGCCGGACTGGGAAATCCCGATTCACCTATGGGCAGTTTTCTTTTTGCCGGGCCGACTGGCGTGGGGAAAACGGAAGTAGCCAGACAGCTCTCCCAATGTCTGAGTGTTCATTTCGAACGATTCGATATGAGCGAATACATGGAGAAACATGCCGTTGCCCGCCTCATTGGCGCTCCCCCAGGATACGTCGGCTTTGACCAGGGTGGCCTGCTCACC
Organism: Desulfofustis sp.; assembly: GCA_030145365.1. Taxonomy (GTDB): domain Bacteria; phylum Desulfobacterota; class Desulfobulbia; order Desulfobulbales; family Desulfocapsaceae; genus JABDQA01. Next base: position 4,813 of record JAQYVS010000175.1, read on the forward strand.
GAGGCGATCCGCAAACACCCCTACTCTGTACTGCTGCTCGACGAAATCGAAAAAGCGCATATGGATATTTACTCCATCCTGCTTCAGGTTATGGACCACTCCACACTTACCGACAATACCGGCAGAAAAGCAGACTTCAGAAATGTAATCATCATCATGACAACCAACGCCGGGGCACGGGAGATGGCGGCCAACACCATCGGCTTTGTCGGTGATAAGAAAGGAAAAAGTGATAAGGCTGTGGAGAAGCTCTTCTCCCCGGAATTCAGAAACAGGCTTGACTCGATTGTCACCTTTGGTTCACTCAGTTCCGATTCAATGAAACGGGTAGTCGATAAACTTATCGCCGAACTTGAGGAACAGCTTTCAGAGAAGAAAGTAAAGATAGCATTGACAGAGAAAGCCAGGGAATGGCTGGCAGAAAAGGGCTATGATCCCGATTTTGGCGCCCGACCACTCAGGCGGCTTATTATGAACGAAATCGGTGATGTGCTCTCCGAAGAAATTCTCTTCGGCAACCTGACCCGCGGCGGTCGTGTCGATATCGGCGTAAAATCAGATACGCTTACTTTTTCCTATCAGGGGTGATACACAAATCTCACGTATAAATTCAGGAAATTGCATCTGGCGGCACCAGAAAGGGTGCATGATTTGAACCAAATACCGGAGGATTTCTTCGATCTATTTCCCTGATACACGGGTCTTTTCGGAATTGTTTGTCTAAAAAGTTTCGGACTGTTTTGCGATCCCAGCCATGAGGGTGGATGAAATCGCAATAGAGCGACAGATCCCCATCAGAAAATCGATCAACGACACCATCTGCTTCGGGGCCACAGATTGGCATATTAAAGATAGCCAGATTGAAAAATGTGATCGACTCAGATTGTCTTTTTACAAAATCAAGGGTCTTCAGGGCGTCGCTTTCTGTTTCGGCAGGTGTGCCGAACAATAGATAGATGTAGGTGGCAATCCCTGCACGACGAAGATTATCCAAAACAATTTCCACCCGATCCAGCCTGATTCCCTTATGTAGTCGATCCAATACCTGTTGTGAACCCGATTCAAGCCCCAGCTTAAGCATGACGCAGCCCGATTTTTTCAAGCTCAGGCAAAAATCGAAACTTTCCAGATTTTTTTCAAAACGGCAGAAGCCATACCAGGGAACCGCCGGCGGCGAATCGATCAAAGCTTTCAACAGGGCGGGGCTGATGGCGTTATCCAGTAAGTGAAGCAGCACCGGGTTATAGGCGCTGATCAATGTTTTGAGTTCAGCAATTGATTCGGATACGGGTTTTGCTAAATAGGCAGTATCCTCAGCATGATCCGGGCAGAATCTGCACTTTTTCCAATAACAGCCGGCAGAAGCACTATAGGGCAGAATCAGCCCGGGGCTCAGATAGTGCTGGAGATTAAAATCATCATAGTTAAAGGTGCCGAGCCTAGTCGCTCTCTCTTTTCCATACAGGCGCAGTAACTCCGACTCACCTGCTCCCTTGATGCAATGATCGATCAGTCCCCGGAACGGATCGTTCCAGTTTGGGCTATTCATCCATGAGGTCAGCAACCCTCCTCCGGCGATGGTCTGCACTTCAGGATATCGCTTTCTGATAAATCCCAGGATTGCAAAACCGGTTAATGCCTGGCTCAAATAAGAGAAGGACACGCCGATGCTGCCGGGATTGTACTTCTGAATCATTATCTCAAGGCGACGGCTGAAAAAAGGATAGAAATCGTTCGATTCGGGGCAACGGGCAGATTTCAGCAGATCACCACTGGAAAGAGGTGACTTTGTCCGTTCGTTAAAATTGGCAAAACTGATATCACAATCAGACGTATCGCCAATAACGGCAAGGATACGCCCAAGATCGCTTATAGCCCGCTGGTAACGATCGGGCGACTGATACAAAGATAATGATCTCAGATCATCAAGATATCTGTCTTTATGCTTCAGTGCCCGTCTGCTCCAGGTATCCACCGGAATCAATTGCTGATCAAGTTGATCAAGCAGGCATTCCTGACTCAGATCAACCAGTGTGCAGTCAATCCCGTTTGCTTGCAGAGCTCCGGCAATCCTGGCAATTCCTGCCGGAGGTTCACACGGTTTGGCCACGGGTGGATTAATAAGAAGCACTGAGCAAGGTGAAGATGTAGTCAAAAAGGCGTATGATAGTAAGGGTTATCCAAATGAGTTATTGTTCACGCAGGGCACAATGTGTGAGCGCTCCAGAATCATTGAGTATTGTGATCTCGTGGTCACGGTTCTGGAACCTTACCAGCAACAAAGAGGATCTTCAAGATCTGTACGCATTTTGCACTTTGCAAGAGTTATCGTCTATTGTATGAATATTGACTAAAGTCTAATTCAGCAAAGGAGAGCGATTATGAGTGATTGTCTGTTCTGTAAAATCGTTGCTGGCGACATTCCCGCCGATAAGGTCTATGAAGATGATGATGTTTTTGCTTTCAGGGATATTTCTCCCCAGGCGCCAACCCATTTTCTGGTTATTCCAAAAAAACACCTCAGTGATCTTTCGGCGGTGAATGAAGATCACGAAAAACTCATTGGCAAACTCGTCCGCATTGGCGCCGAACTTGCGGCTCAAGAAGGTCTTGACGGTGGATACCGGGTGATATTTAACAACGGTCCGGATGGCGGCCAGATCGTCTATCATATTCACATGCATATTCTTGGCGGCAGACAATTGAGAGGACCTCTGGGGTGATCCGGTCGATTTAGCGCATTTAAAAACATGATAAGCCTAAACGGACCGCCATCGTGAGGACAAGCGATTCACCTGAATGAACCTTTCAGAAAAACTACTGCTTTCTCTGGGCTCACCACCATACGACCAACTCCAACCGCTTCTCTGGGCCAGCCTCGGAGCACTCGTCTGCTTTGTTGTCATGGCCTGGATCGGCGGCAGGCGAAAAAAACGCTACCAGAACCTTCTCATACGTTACACCGCACTCCAGGAAAAGGGTGTGCAGGAAGAGCAGTATCAAAACGAGAAAATCGCCTTGCTGGAAAATGCCGGTAGCTTGATGCGGCATGAGTTTAAAAACCTTGCCCAGGAAATATTTGACGAAAAGACCAGGATTCTAACCCGCCAAAACAGCGAGAAACTAGACGTTCTGCTCAAACCGTATCAGGAGCAGTTGTCTGCGTTCCGCCAGAGACTGGAAACCATTTTTCTGGAGGAAACCAGAGACCACTCTTCGCTGAAACAGGAACTGCTCAACCTACGTGAACTCAACCACCGTATCAATGAAGAAGCCGTCAATCTGACCCGAGCCATATCCGGAGACAACAAGCAGCAGGGAACCTGGGGAGAAATCGTTCTTGAACGTCTGCTGGAGCAATCGGGTCTGCGTAACGGTCATGAATACGAGACTCAGACAGGGCTGCGTGACGGCGATAACCGATTGTTTAAGCCGGACGTTGTCATTCATCTACCGGGCGAAAAGGATATTGTCGTTGATTCTAAAGTGTCACTGACCGGCTGGTCCCGATTCGTCGGGGCGGAAAATGAAGAGCAGCGCAGCCAGGCCATGGCTGAACACGTCAGATCTCTGCGGACTCACCTGAGATCCTTGAGCAGCAAAGATTATAGTTCGCTTAAAGGTTTACGCTCCCTGGATTTTGTATTGATGTTCATTCCGATCGACGGAGCCTTCTCGGCAGCGGTCCAGAGCGAGGAAAAGCTGATTGACGAGATGTACTCGCAAAAGGTGATTATAGTCACACCAACCACACTGCTTGCCACATTGCGGATGATCGAGTACTTCTGGCAGAATGAACATCAGAGTCGTAACGCTGTCGAAATCGCAGAACGAGCCTCATCTTTGTACGACAAGTTACGAGGATTTCTCACCGATATGGAAAAGCTTGGATTACAACTCGACAATTGCAAAGACACCTATGATAAAGCTATAAATAAGCTCAGCCAGGGCCGAGGCAATCTCATTTCACAGGCTGCTAAGTTTCCTGAACTCGGTATAAAAGTAAAAGAGAAAATAAATCAAAATCTAGTCGACCGTGTGAACTGACCGCTGTCTATAATACGCTGACAACGAATAGACAAATTTACTAATACTCAATACATACTCAATACTACCGCCATGCTTCTACGATTTCTATCTTTGTCCCTAGTGATTCAACTATTGTTAGGACTGTCTACCGTCCCCGCCGCTGCACAAGAAACGGATCTGCTGTCAGAAGTAGATGAGCTTAAAATAGGCAATAGAAAATTTACCGGTGACTATGACCAGATGGTCAAAGATAGGGTGATCAGGGTATTAATGCCATATTCTAAAACGTTCTTCTTCTTCGAGGGGGCCGAACCTAAAGGCGCCAGCTATGAATCGGTAAAAGCTTTCGAGAAGTATCTCAACGAGAAACTGAAGACAAAACACCTGAAACTTCATGTATTTGTGCTACCGACTGAGCGCAGCAAACTCATTTCAGGTCTTGTTGAAGGAAGAGGAGATCTAGCTGTCGGCAACCTGACCATCACCGAACAGAGACTCACTGAAGTTGCATTCTCCGATCCCGTCGCCAGCGGTATCAATGAAATTTTAGTTTCTGGAGCTGATAGTAAAACATTCAATTCAATTTTTGATCTCGCCGGCAAAAAGATCCATGTCCGAAAATCAAGCAGCTACTACGAAAGCCTGGTCAAACTAAATAACACACTGCGTTCACTGAAAAAGAAAGAAGTGATCATCGCCGAAGCAGACGATCATCTGGAGGATGAAGACCTTCTGGAAATGGTCAATGCCGGCCTTATTAAATATATTGTTATCGATAGCCATAAAGGAAATTTCTGGGCCCAGATATTTGATAAAATCAAACTGCATCCGGAAATCAAGCTTCGGACTGAAGGACGGATCGGCTGGGCCATGAGAAAAAACAACCCCAAGCTCAAAGCGGTCGTCAATGAATATGTCCGCGGCCATAAACAGGGCACCCTGCTCGGCAACATGCTCATTAACCGCTATTTTACAGATGTCTCTTACATAACCGATTCGGTGTATAAAGAAGATCTGCAGCGTTTCAAACTCACGGTCAAATTATTTGAAAAGTACGGAAAAGAGTATGCCTTCGACCACCTGCTGCTCGCCGCACTTGCCTATCAGGAATCAAGGCTGAACCAGAATCTGAAAAGCCATGCCGGGGCGGTCGGTGTCATGCAGATTCTCCCCTCCACGGCAAAAGACAAAAATGTTAATATTCCCAATATTAACGAGTTAGATGCTAACATCCATGCCGGCACTAAATATCTGCGTTTCATGACTGATACGTATTTCGCCAGTGATCCGAACATCAATCAACTGAATCGGGCACTCTTTGCGTTCGCCTCGTATAACGCCGGCCCGGCCAGAGTTGCGCGATTGCGTAAAGAAGCAAAAGAGATGGGGCTCAACCCCAATGAGTGGTTCGGAAATGTTGAAGTAGTAGCCGCCAAGCGTATTGGTCGGGAAACAGTGCAATATGTCAGCAACATTGTTAAGTACTATGTGACATATAAACTGCTGGAAGAAAAATTTATGGACGAGGCGGATGGTCCGGTACACATTTCGGGGTCTTCCAAAAAAAGGAAAAAAACAAAGTAAACCAGGAGAGACAGGTGCCGCTTCATCACCAGTTTATTGATGTCGCCAAACGATTCGGCGATAAATTGGCCATTGACGATTTCACCACCAACAGAAAGCTGACCTACAGCAGGGCTCTGCTCGCCTCAATTCTGTTGTCTTCCATCATTAAAAAATATGCTCGCGGCTTTATCGGCATCATGCTGCCCACTTCAGCTGGCTGTATCCTGACAAAAATTGGTGCGCTGATGAGCGGGCGAACCCCGGTCATGATCAATTATTCAACCGGTGCCGATATAAATGCCAAATACGCCCAGAAAAAATGTGGTTTTCGCACCATTATCACGTCAAAGGCACTGCTCGAAAAAATTGAATGTCCCTATGTGGAGGGAATGATCTACATAGAAGACATTATGGAATCAATCTCCACCGTTAAAAAAGTAAAGGCGGCCTTGATTTCAAAACTTCCGGCGGCAATGATCAAAAAAATGGTTCACGGGGCAAAAGATGACGATATCGCGGTAATTTTATTCACCAGCGGCAGTGAGAAAGATCCTAAAGCTGTCCAACTCTCCCACAGAAATATCCTGGCCAACGTTGAATCCTGTTCAGAGTGTTTCGCCTTTAATTCAGACGATATCTTTCTTTCCACCCTGCCTTATTTTCATGTATTCGGCCTGACTGTAAACTTCTGGATACCGATCTATCATGGAGCCAAGATCCTGACCTATGCCAACCCGCTTGAATATAGAAAAATCTGTGAGATCGCCCGAGATCATAAAGCCACCTTGCTGGTCGGTACTCCGGCCTTTTACTGGGGATACTTGCGAAAATCTGAACAAGGAGATTTTGATTCTCTTCGCATAGCCCTGGTCGGCGCAGATAAGTGTCCGGAATCCCTGCGCGATGCCTACCAGGAAAAGCATAATCAGCCGCTCTATGAAGGCTATGGTGCCACTGAATGCTCGCCGGTAATATCCACTAATATTCCGGAAAACAACCTTCCCGGAAGTGTTGGGAAACCGATTCCCGGTGTTCAGGTACGCATTGAAAATTACGAAACCGGAGAAGAGTGCGGCCCGGATGAAGATGGGAGAATCCTCGTCAAGGGCGAGAACGTAATGATGGGGTACTACGACGATTTTGAACAGACGTCTCTGCATATCCGTCGAGGCTGGTACGATACCGGTGATATGGGAAATCTTGATGAAGACGGCTACCTATGGCATGTCGGCCGGGTCAAACGATTTGTCAAGATTGGCGGAGAAATGGTCTCATTGGTAAAAATTGAATCGATACTGGAAAAAATTCTTCCCGATGATGTCCAGTGCTGTGTGGTGGAGATCCCCGATTCCACAAAAGGTTCTAGAATTATTGCAGTAATCACCGAAAAGGTAGAAAACAAACCACTTCTTAAACAGATGGCCGAGCAATTGCCTAAAATAGCATTACCAAAGCAATTTCTGGTTATCGAAGATCTTCCGAAAATGGGGAGCGGCAAAATCGATTTCCGTCACCTTACCGAGATGGTAAAGGAGATGCACGCGGATACTCGAAAGAAATAGCCGGACCTGGAAGGTTTGAATCTACATAAGAGTTCAGACCAGAAACCGTCATCTCCCAATCTGGACATTATTCAATTTATATATCTGAGAGTCTCAGCACTGGTGGAATGGTATGAAGGACGTTTGAACCAGTTCAATTCTCAGCCCCTATCAGCATTGAGATGAAAAAATCCTCGCCGCTTCAAATAAAAAATATCCGCCTGTTTATTGCGTTCCGGGTATTTTTTAATGCTCGTTTTTACTACCCTGTTTTCACGATCATTTTCCTCGATTACGGCCTGACCATTGAACAGTTTTCGATTTTAAACACTGTCTGGGCCGTCACAATTGTCTGCTCAGAAGTTCCCTCGGGAGCGCTTGCCGACCTGCTTGGCCGCAAGCGGTTGCTGGTGATCACCCCGATTCTGATGATCCTCGAGCTGGGTGTCATCGCTTTTGTTCCCATCACCAATATGACTATTGTCTTCTGGGCTTTTTTGCTCAACCGGATACTCAGCGGGTTGGCCGAAGCCATGGCCAGCGGGGCCGATGAAGCAATTGCCTATGATTCCCTGGTTGAAGAAGGAAACCCCGAGCACTGGCCAAAAGTACTCAGCATACAAATGCGTGTTAAAGCCCTGGCTACTTTTATTTCTGCAACAATCGGAGCATTGGTCTACGATCCGGATGTCGTCAATCGAGTTATCTCATGGTTTGGTTCAGAAACCGTCATAACGCAACAGATGAGTATGCGCTATCCAATCTATCTGACTCTGGTTTTGGCCTTTCTTGCCCTCTGGAGCACCGCGCGCATGCGCGAAAATCAGGTTTCTTCAACACCAGTCAGCCAGATTTCCATGGCAACACTCTGGCAGGCATCGCTGATGATCCTGCAGGCCGGCAAATGGATTTTTCAGACACCCTTTGCTTTGTCGATCATTTTATTTGGCATGATGTACGATCATGTCCTGCGGCTGGTTATAACCTTGGCCAGCCAGTATTTCCGGTTGATCTCCTTGCCGGAGGCAAGTTTTGGAATCATTATGGCTATATTATCACTGCTGAGCCTGTTTATCCCAAAGTTAGCAGAATGGATGGTTAAAAAATTCAGTCCGGCCCAAAATGCAGGCTGGGTGGGACTGCTCACGCTTTTCACCCTGCTAGGTCTTATGGGTTTTATCCCATTCGCCGGGATTATTCCCATGGGTATGGTAATGGTCGGCCTGATGCTGACGACCTTTTTCACCAGCCACTACCTCAATCAAGTAACGACATCTGAACAACGTGCGACCGTATTGAGCTTCAAGGGGCTCGCCTTCAATCTGGCTTATGGCATTATCGGTATTTTATTCGCTGTGTTGATTGCTCATCTGCGTGGCGACATCAGTACAATGAATCCGGAATTACCCCAACAGCTCGTGGCAAATGAAGCGTTCAAAGCCTCATATATTTGGATGCCGGGATATTTTGTTCTGCTGATCACCACAACTGCATTTTACTGTCACCACATACTTAAAAAGCGCTGATCAGTTCAGGCGCTGACTGGCCTTCGATAGTTGAGCCCGTTAAACTGGTGTAAAAGCACCATTTGGCCAGGATGGCGTATTCATTCCCGTTCCCAAATTATATTTAATGAGCCGCGTACGAACTTCAAGCAGCTGGCGAACCAGGTGTTCTTCCGCTTCTGCGTAAGCCTTTTCATCGGCAACCCGCTTGACCACGATACCCAAAATCTCGGTGATAGCGTTTCCCACAGAATTCTGGCTGATGGTTACGATGAGTCTTCCCTCTTCATCCCGGTAAATAATCTGTTTATAGGCCGGCTGCCAGCGGATTTCATTGGCAAAGGCAGGGTCTTCCATTACCTGCAGGCGAAGCATCCGTGCCGCTTGGTGGAAATCATCGCTGTACAGCAGGATATTTTCAATCTGATCGGGAAAGGTCGCCTCAGTCGGGATTCTGCTGTCTTCTGCAGAGACAAGGGCAAACAGGGCCCGGTAAAAATCGAGAAAACCTTTGAGCACCAGGTCATACTCTCGCCAGAAACGGCCGTCGTTCAGGCTCTGCGCCCCTCCAACAATCTCCCAGCTTGGCAGCCCCTGGGGATAACCGGTAATACCAAGTTTACCTGAATCAGGCGGCAGCGGCCGCAACACCTCAAGTTTCAATACTTTGAAAAAGCGTAAATAGACGTCACTAAGATAGTTGAGAAACAAACCGTTGTGACCGCTGTCGGTCAGGTTGGGATTATCATCAGCCGCAGGACGAGATGCTGCCAGGAGCTCATTTTCAAAAACCATAAAATGGTTGTGGATCATGCGAATACTGGGAACCCCTGGTTTGTTCAAGGGCCAGGTGGCATCAAGACTTGCTTCACCGCAAAATACCAGATGTTCACCCGGGTCGGGATATTTCTCCAGCATATACTGCAGCACCACTTTGGTCATCCGGCTGAACACAATGTTTTCCTCCCGGGTCAACTGATCCCGCCTCACAGGTCGGCCCATCGGGTCGAGTACCCGCTGCGAGGTATCAAAGATAATTGAAGAATCGAACAGGTTGGAATGACCGATGGCTTTACGGTACAGCAGAAACCCGAGCGGATTGCGAAGCAGACCATTTTCTCTGGCCAGATGTCTGAGGTTGCAGGGACTGTTATAAAATTCCGTTGGCGCAACACCTTCAGGTATATCCAGCGGAAGTTTACGATGGGGGGTGATTACTTCTCGGGGTGCGCTTGTTGTTTTCAGCATATGCTCGGCCTGGGTGTCGTAATGAGTTTTTATCAAACGGGTTGTGGTGTGTGGATCCAAAACAATGGTTCTGCCCGCAGATCCAACTTACGGGAATGTCCTGGAAAGAAGATACCATATCAAATCATTCGATCTCCAATACTATTTTGCCAATAGCACCTTCATTGTCACATCAAATAATGTACTGCAATCATTTCCGATTCAACTATAATTGTGCTATATTCTCAAAACCTCAGAACACGGGAAACCAAAAAACAACAAGAGCTGCCATGAAATTCCTCTTTACCCAGCTTCTTTATTTCTTCCAGCACAAAACCGCCCAACGCAATCTGGTCACTCTGGGGAAATTTTTTGCTTTCCTGTTTCTTATCGTCTGCCTGTATTCGGTTCTTTTTCATGCGCTGATGATGTACGAAAACCGATACTACAGCTGGATCACCGGTTTTTACTGGACCATGACAGTCATGTCCACGCTGGGTTTCGGAGATATCACCTTTCACACCGACGTGGGGCTCTTGTTCACGATGGTGGTTTTGATTTCCGGTGTCCTTTTTCTGCTGATTATTTTGCCGTTCACCTTCATCCAGTTTTTCTACGCACCCTGGCTTGAAGCTCAGGAAAGAGCCCGAACCCCAAGAAGATTGCCGGAAGAAACCAGAGGCCATGTCATTATCACCTGTGTTGATCCGGTCACCACAAGACTTATAGACTATTTAAATCGGCTGAATATTACCTATTACATCGTAACCAGCGACCCTCGGGAGGCCAGTAATCTTCTGGATAAAGGCTACAAGGTTGTGGTCGGTGAGCCTGATCTTCCCGAGACCTATCGGTTGCTCCAGGTCGATAAAGCCGCCCTTGTCGTGATCACTAACGACGATCTGATTTCCACCAACATTTCTTTTACCATCAGACAGGTAAGTCAGGACGTTCCGATTGTTACCAATGCCAACAATGAATATTCGATCGATATTCTGGAGTTTTCCGGTACCATCAGCGTCTACGAATTCATGAAGATGCTTGGTGAATCACTGAGCAAAAGAGCCTTCGGAGTCGGCCAGGGGGCCAATATCATCGGCAGATTCGACGACCTTTTGATCTCGGAGCTGCCTGTCAGGTATACCGAACTTGAAGGTAAAACCTTGGCAGAATCGGGTATCAGGCCGTCGACCGGGGTGACGGTGATCGGCATGATGGAAGAGGGAAAATTCCTGGCCTCAACACCGCAGACCGTTATTACACCACGCACCATTTTGATGCTCGCCGGCTCAACCAGTCAATTGAGAACATTCAATGAGATATATACTGTCAACTATCAGCAGGATCCAGAGCACCCCCAGGTCCTGATCCTGGGCGGCGGACGGGTCGGTCAGGTGGCTGCAAGAACGCTGGAAGAGCACGGGATTCATTATCGAATTATTGAGAAACGGGCAATCAAAGCCGAAGGACCGAGCAGGCAATTTACTACGGTTGGTGATGCCGCTGATATCAATACGCTCAAGGCGGCAGGCATAGACCACGCTAAATCAGTCATTGTCACCACCCACAGTGATGACATGAATATTTATCTCACCTTTTATTGTCGGCAGCTACGTTCGGATATCCAGATTATTAGTAGGTCGATTCTCGAACGCAACGTGGCGAAGTTGCATATGGCAGGTGCCGATCAAGTGATGTCCTATGCATCACTTGGAGCCGGTACTATTTTTCAATTGCTCCGGCCAAACGAAGTATCACTCTTTACCGAAGGTCTTATCGTGATGAACCGTAAAGCAGGCACCCACTTTGCGGGTCAAACGATTATGGCTTCGGGCATTCGTGAAAAAACCGGTTTCAGCATTATTGCTATGAGAAGAGATGACCGGTTGATTATCAGTCCTGAACCGGGAATGGAAATCAGGGAATACGATGAATTGATCGTTATCGGTACGGCGGATAACGAAAAATTATTCACCTCACTGTAAGGCCTTTTCCAATTCCCCTGTCATCTTCTTCTCTGGACTGAAAACCAGCCGACTTGTGGATCTTTTTTCAGGTCTTACAATTAAGTCAACGGCTTCACCGAGCCCTTCGTTTTTCTTTTAATCTATCACCTAACCAGGCATAAGAGCTGGGGATAATCAGGGAGAGAAATCATGACTCATTCAGGTCTATGGATTCCCGATGAGCATCTGAACGCCAATCTGGCAGGTTTATCAACGTCTGCGACAATTGCCATCCAACAACATTGCCGGGAATTAGCAGAAGAAGGGAAACAGGTTTTCCGGCTCGGCCTTGGCCAGTCTCCTTTTCCGGTTCCCGACCTTGTGGTCAAGGCCCTACAGGAAAACGCCCACCAGAAAGATTATCTGCCGGTAAAAGGACTGCCAGAGCTACGACACGTCCTGGTCGAGCACCATCGAAAGGTTTTCGGTATTGAATGCGGTGTAGAGGATATTATTGTCGGCCCCGGCTCAAAAGAACTTATGTTTATCCTCCAACTTGTCTACGACGGTGAAATTATCATTCCGATGCCTGCCTGGGTGTCCTATCTGCCCCAGGCCCGAATCGTTGGCAGGCCGGTAAATACGATCATAACGACGTTTGAACACAATTGGAAAATCACCCCTGACCAGCTGGAAAGCATCTGTAGACTTGATCCCCGCCGTGCTCGACTGCTGATACTTAACTATCCTTCAAATCCCACTGGACAAACCTACAGCAAAGATGAGCTGGAAGAACTGACACTCATTTGTCGAAAATATAAAATGCTGGTACTCAGTGACGAAATATATGCAAAAACGACCTATGACCAATCCCATGAATCACTGGTAACCATCTACCCGGAGGGAACTATTTTCAGCGGTGGTTTGAGTAAATGGTGTGGTGCCGGCGGCTGGCGTTTCGGACTCTTCGTCGTTCCTTCCAGCGCCACCTGGCTCAGCGATGCGATGGCAACAGTTGCCAGTGAGACCTATACCTCCACCAGTGCACCAATTCAGTATGCAGCCATAAGCGCATTTACACCCCACCAAGATCTTGATACCTATACTGATCGCTGTCGAGACATCCTGCATGTGCTTGCCAAAACCATTATGGAAATGCTCGGTGTTCTGGAAATTAATGTCCGTGCCCCCAGGGGCGGCTTCTATGTATTTCCCGATTTTGAACCGTATCGGGAACGTCTGGCACGGGCTGGTATCTTTACGAGCAAAGAATTCTGTACACGCCTGCTTGCAGATACGGGAGTAGCTGTCCTACCCGGCAGTGATTTCGGCAGACCCGAGATCGAACTCACCACCCGGATCGCCTTTGTCGATTTCAACGGTAGCGAGGCTCTCCAAAATTATCCGGAGAACGGTACGGTAGATCGTGCCTTTGTCGGAGGCCATTGCAGTAAAACCATTGAAGCTGTCAGGCGAATTGTCGACTGGATTTGCAGCTTTTAACCTGATTCTTGTTCCGTGCTCCAGAGAACAATACCATGACTTGAGGTGCAGCAAGATTGGAACAGCCAAAGCTTGCAGGCTGTTTGGGTCGTGGGTACAAACTATACATTTATTCAGCGACAACACTCAACTCCTGCAGTTTCAAGTTCCGAAGTAATCTCAGGAACCGAAGAAGGGTCCACCGCTCGAGTGCCTGCCATCAATATTCGTGTTTGATACCCCAATGAAACAGCGTCCAGGGCGGTGAATTTCACACAATAATCAAAGGCCAGTCCAACCACGTCGACCTGACCAATATTGTATGATTCCAAAGCCCTATGCAGCCCTGTATCATGCTTTTGGGCGTTATCGTAAAAGGCCGAGTAGGAATCAACCCGAACATTTTGACCCTTTTTTATGATCAATGTCTGCTGTCCCTTTTTGGTGATTTCTATCAGAGATTTCCTTATGTGTTCTTGTACGCGAGCTCCATCACTGCCCTGCACACAGTGATCCGGCCAGAAAACCTGCTCTAGTCCGTTAAGTTCCCCCAATTGAAATGGCTGGGATCCAGAGTGAGTCGAGGCGAATGAGCCGTGTTTGTCCGGGTGCCAATCCTGAGTCGCAACAATAAGCTCATAACGTTGGTCTGCCTGCATCAACTCTGCAACGAAAGAAATAATAGCATCGCCATCGGGAACTGCCAGGCTGCCGCCAGGTAGAAAATCATTCTGGGCATCGACAATAATAAGTGCACTGTTCATTTTTCCGATTCTTGTGGTTGAGATTGGCCGTTGTTCTGAATCTTCGTCAGCCGTTCTTTGATTATTTCAAATTCATGCTTTCGCATCATTTCCCTGTGTTCAAAGAGCTCCTGAGATAATCCAGCCGGATATACGTGGGGATTGTCGAATCGAAAAATCGCCTGGTCAAAAGCTGCCAGATTTTTTAGTGTGCGCTGCCGCATGGTGGCGACCGTCTCCGTTCTTCCGACCCGCTGTCCCTTTTCAAAAAGCGGTTCGAACAGCCGCTTAACGGTAATATCTTTTGTCGGGATTATCTTTCGTCGCCACGGATCTTCTGGTGAAATAATAGTAATCACCTTTTCTCTGGTGGCTGGCGGACTTTCGGTAAGGGTATCAAATATCACATCACCGACATTCTGCTCGCCCAGTCTCAACCTGGCCACATCCAGGCAACCAGGCAGTGACGTTTTGGCAGCCTGTTCAGAGAGCTTTATCCGTTCAACGGTTTCGCCATCTATATTTTCTATGGCAGCAAGCTTATAGACCCCCCCCAAGGCGGGTTCATCAAATGCTGTAGCCAATTTTGTCCCGACCCCCCATACATCAATAGGTGCGCCCTGGGATTTCAAACTGCCAATCAAGCGTTCATCCAGATCATTCGAGGCAACGATTTTGGTGTCCTGAAATCCTTGAGCATCTAGCAATTCCCGAGCCCGGGTGGATAGATAGGCAAGATCTCCGGAATCCAGGCGGATCCCCATAAGATCGGCCCCTCTTTCTCGTAGTTTATACCCGGCATCTATGGCGTTCCTGACCCCCTCCAGACTATTGTAGGTGTCAACAAGCAGTACTGAATTATGCGGGAATACATCGATGTAAGCTGCAAATGCCGCGGGCTCGCTGTCAAAGGCCATCACCCAGCTGTGGGCGTGCGTACCTCGGAGCGGTATGCCGAAACGGGCCCCGGCCAGAACATTGGACGTGGCATCAACGCCACCGATATAGGCCGCCCGACTCGCCGACAATCCACCATTAAGCCCGTGTGCACGCCTGAGACCGAATTCAAGAACCTCATCACTGCCGGCCGCCAGTCGCAAACGTGAAGCTTTTGTGGCAATCAGTGTCTGAAAATTTACCAGGGTCAAGAGTGTTGTTTCAATAACTTGAGCATCCAGCAGTGGTGCACGTACGCGAAGAATCGGTTCATGGGGAAAAATTATGGTGCCTTCAGGTACAGTTTCAATCGAACCTCGAAATCTCCAGGAGGCGAGAAAGTTTAAAAATTCCCTGGTGAATAAAGCACTTCCATCTTTGCCGGTAAGTGAACGTAAATAAGAAATATCGTCTGGGGTAAATTGATGTGTTTCGAGCCAGTCGGCAAAGCTGTTCTGCCCTGCTGCAACAACGTATCTGCCACCAAAGGGAGGGGTTCGATAAAACATATGGAAAATTGCCTGGCGCTCGGTGAGCCCGGCAGCAAAATAACCCTGGGCCATGGTGAGCTGATATAGGTCCGTGGCCAACCCCCAAGACGTATTGGGAAATATTGCGGTATTCACCTCGTCACCTGCCATAACCTCATTGCACTGTTTCGCTGCTGTCAATTTTTCTATTGCCGGTACCCATTTCCTCTACCCTGTTCAAGCAGACCCTAACCTGTTTTGAGTGTTTTGGCAAAATGACCGCGTTAGGAGTAAGCATCATCTGCCATCCCTGGTTATGGCCAAAATGGTATTCCATACCCCATCGCTTTGCCAATGCTTCAAAACCAGGATATCCAAATCGGATAGAAGGGTTCGTATCTTATGAACTTCCTCGTTTTGTAAGCCCGAGAGAACAAGCCAGCGGTGCAGAAAGACATGGTCATCACGCAAAATTTCCTGCAGCACCGGATATCCGATATTGGCAACGAGCAGGTCTGAAGGCATAGTCACAAACGCCTGGGCCAGACCATTTGCAACCAGGATCTGATGGCCAAGATCATTGATCTTCACGTTGTTTGCAGCTGTCCGGGCAGCCAGCATATTGTTGTCAACGGCGATAATCTCCTTACAGCCGAGTTTGGCACCGACCAGTGCAAGCAGCCCGGTACCGGTGCCGAGATCAAGCATGCGCTCTATTTTAGAACCGGAACAGGCAATTTCAATTGCTGTCAGACAGGCAAGGGTGGTCGGGTGGGTTCCGTTGCCGAAAACAAGTCCCGGATCAAAGTTCAGAGCGATGTCACCCTTATCTGCAACACGCTTAAGCCAGGGAGGATTGAGCAAAAATCTGCCGATTTTTACCGGCTCACCAAAACCGCCCTGCCAGTCACGATACGTCATGGTGAATCGATCTTCCAGTTCAAGCCTGCTATCCTGGTCGAGCAATGCTTCAACGAACGATTCGTCCGGCTGTCGGAAAAATAGAAACGAATAGTCATCCTCCTCCCAGTTGCCGAGGAACCCGTCTATTTCAGAATCGAAATGTGCAAGCAAACAACCTTTCAAACAATAAATGGTCAGGATCGTATCGGGTAGCAGGGGCTGATTTTTTCGCATATCGGTTATACAGTTTATCGTGCGGTTAGAAATGCTGTAAGAGGATTTGCAACAGCTGGAATGATTCGCTTTTCCTGGCTTTTTTTAACAGTTTATTGCACAATGGACAATACATCTTAGTCTAATAGTAACTCTGAAAACTCCACCTATTTTCTCCATGTGGGATCAACGTTACAGTGAACCTGGTTTTGCATACGGTACTGAACCCAATGAGTTTTTACTCGCTTCGGTATCTTTGCTCAAACCAAAAGGTACAATACTCTGCCTCGGCGAGGGGGAAGGACGAAATGCGGTCTACCTGGCAAGTTTGGGACACCTGGTAACCGCCGTTGACGCATCCTCCGTGGGACTTGTAAAAGCTCAAAAGCTTGCCGATGAGTCCGGTGTCAGTATACGGATGGAAAAAGCAGATCTGGGGGATTATCCGATCGAGCCGGGCTCATTTGATGCAATTATATCGATTTTCTGCCAGCTTCCCCCTTCGATCCGAATTAATCTGTACAAATGCGTCTATGGCGGATTATCTCATGGCGGACTCTTTATCCTGGAAGGATATGCAAAACGCCAAATGGAATTTGACAGCGGCGGAC
Organism: Desulfofustis sp.; assembly: GCA_030145365.1. Classification (GTDB taxonomy): domain Bacteria; phylum Desulfobacterota; class Desulfobulbia; order Desulfobulbales; family Desulfocapsaceae; genus JABDQA01. The sequence continues at coordinate 21,985 of JAQYVS010000175.1, forward strand.
CGAAGAACCCTGAGCTGCTCATGGATCTTGAGGAGGCCAAGCGAGAATTACAGCCATTGAAATTCACCCATGCAATTGAGCTTGAACGCGAAGTCCATGAGGGGAACTACCATAACGGAACAGGAGTTGTAATCCAGGTAATTGGTGTGAAAGACGATCAGCTCAATTAAACTGCAAAAGCATAAGAGGTTACTATGGATCTTTCCATTCTCTGGTATCACTGGCTGATACTTGGCATGCTGCTGATGCTCGGCGAAATGCTCGTTCCCAGTTTCACTTTGTTCTGGTTTGGGCTGGCAGCTCTGCTTGTAGGTCTGCTGCTTCTAGTTATGCCGGGGCTGGAACTGAGTTTGCAGCTGCTCATCTGGGCAATTGCTTCCATTGTTTTTACCGTTCTCTGGTTTAAATATTTTAAACCGACCATGATCGATAGAACCAAAGCCGGGGTTTCCAAAGAAGCCGTCACCGGCGAAACCGGATTCGTCATAAAAGTGCCCCAGGACGAAATCCGCGGTATCGTGCGCTTTTCCATGCCGCTTCTCGGCTCGGATGAATGGGAATTTATCTGTGAGGATACTTGTCAGGTCGGGGACCGGGTGAAGGTTGTCGATGTATCGGGTAACACGCTGATTGTAAGCACAAAGTAGAGAGTTTATACGTTGTTTCCACCACCATAGTCGGAGGGTTTATTATGGAATTCGGAGTGCTGTACTCGAGTCTTATTTTTGTAGTTATTGTTGTTGTCACCCTGTTCAAAGGGGTCAAACTCGTTTCCCAGGGATCAAAATGGGTGATTCAACGGATGGGAAAATATCATTCTACACTGACCCCGGGTCTCAATTTTATCATCCCCTATTTTGACCGGGTGGCCTACAAGGTTACGACCAAAGATATCGTTCTTGATATCCCGAGCCAGGAGGTTATCACCAAAGACAACGTGGTGATCATTGCCAACGCAGTCGCTTTTATCAATATTGTTCACCCGGAAAAAGCGGTGTATGGAGTCGAAAACTATATTGTTGCCATCCAGAACCTGGTCCAGACCTCCCTGCGCTCAATTGTCGGAGAAATGCAGCTCGATGATGCGCTGTCCAGCCGGGATATGATCAAAGCCAAACTGAAGACATCCATCTCAGACGATATATCAGACTGGGGGATTACCCTTAAGACTGTGGAGATACAGGATATTAACCCCAGCGCCACCATGCAGAAGGCCATGGAGGAACAAGCCGCTGCAGAACGACAGCGGCGAGCCACCGTCACCCGAGCCGACGGGGATAAACATGCCGCAATTCTTCAGGCTGAGGGGCGGCTTGAGGCTTCCAGACTTGATGGACAGGCGAAGATTGTCCTGGCAGATGCCAGTCAGCAGGCAATAGAAAAAGTGACTCAGGCCATTAAAGATAAGGAGCTGCCCGTCATGTATCTGCTTGGAGAAAAATACATCGAGTCAATCAAAGCACTGGCCGCCAGTGAAAATAGTAAAACCATCGTGCTGCCTGCCGACATTCCGGCTGCCGTGCGCGGAGTCATGGGTGGACTGAGCAAATAAATTCATTTCTGGAATCACCCGATGGCCATAGATTTCATTGTTAAATCATCTATTTTTCGCTGTCTTTTTTTCGTCCTGCTGCTACCGGCAATTGCTGCTGCTGAACCACTTGCCGGCCCGATCATCCTGGGGCAGTCCTGCGCCTTAACCGGTCCGGCAAAAAACCTGGGTCTGGAAATGCGGGCCGGTCTGCTGGCAGCCTTTGCCAACTTCAACAATTTGGGTGGTGTGCGTGGCAGGGAAGTGCACCTGATCAGTCTCGACGACGGCTATGAGCCTGATGAAGCCGTCAGAAATACAATCAAACTTATCAGCGAAGATGATGTTTTTCTCCTCATCGGCGAGGTCGGCACTCCGACCTCAAAAGCCGTCATTCCAATTATCCAGCAATACAAAATTCCTTTCTTTGCCCCGTTCTCCGGAGCCGAGCTGCTGCGAACCCCGTTCAGACGTTATGTGGTTAACGTCAGGGCCAGCTATTATCAGGAAATGGAAAAACTCGCTTCCCACCTGATTGAAACGAAAAATATCGAGCGGATTTCTTGTTTTTACCAAAATGACAGCTATGGCTATGCCGGACTGCAGGGAATAGAGCGAGCCCTGGCCAAACGAGGAATGAAGCTTGTCTCAAAAGGCACTTACGAACGCAACACCCTGGCTGTTATGGGCAGTCTACAAGATATCTACAGTGCCAAGCCCCAGGCGGTTGTGCTGGTAGGGGCCTATCCCGCCTGTGCCGAATTTATTAAATTGAGCAAAGCCAAAATTGACCCTGATCTGAGCTTTTACAATATTTCCTTTGTCGGAACAGAAAGTTTGAAGGAGGCCCTCGGAACCTACGGCCAGAACGTTACTGTCTCGCAGGTGGTGCCCAATCCCAAAGACGAATCCATCCCGTTGGTCAGAGAATACATTGCATCCATGAAGCGATACCAGCACGACGCTCCGCTCAGTTTTACCAGCCTGGAAGGCTATATTGCCGGTAAACTTTTCGTAAGAATTGCCAGATCCGTATCCGGAGACTTGACCAGGGAATCTTTTATCTCAACCATGCAGAACGTCGGAACCTTTGACCTGGGGGGAATCGTCTTGAGATTTGGAACCAACGACCATCAGGGAATGGACGATATCCATCTGACCAGCATCTATCCGGAAATCGTGGATGTGGATACTGAAGGGAAATAAGGCAAGGGCTACGCCGATAATGAGTTTTTTACCCGCAACTTCATTAGTATCATTTTTCAAATCCAGGAAAATTTCGCTTTCTGCTGCTCCATTTTACGCCTCGCTTCTGGTGATACTTGCTCTGGCTGTTTTTATCGGTATTTTCTGGGCATTCAATGAATATCAGGCCTACCGGGAAAGTATCGAAAATATCCGTAACACCTACGAACAGCAATATAAGGACCGGGTCAAAGAAGAGCTTGAAAATGTCATTGATTTTATCAAATTCAACCGTAATCAAACCATGGAAACGGTGGAAGATGAAATCAGAGACCGAGTGCAATCGGCCTATACCATTGCCTCACATCTCTACTCCATGTACAAGAATGAAAAGCCGGTTGAGGAAATCCGTTCAATGGTAGTCGAGGTGCTCAGACCGGTTCGCTGGTATGGAGAGCGGGGGTATTATTTCGCTGGACGTACCGGCAACGGCCTTATCGACCTGTTTGCCGATGAGCCCTATTTTGAAGGAAAAACCAGATTACTGCCCGCTTCTTCCCAGGAAAGTGCTGTTTTGGACTTAATCGATATCGTTCGGGAAAAAGGAGCCGGAACCTACCGATACAACCTCAGCAAACCAGCCTATCCTGATCGGATCTTTTCAAAGATCTGCTTCGTTAAATATTTCGAACCATTCGACTGGTTTCTCGGAGCCGGCATCTACAGCAATGATATGGAGAACATGAATCAGACTGAAGCCCTGGCCAGAGTAGACCAGATCCGTTTTGCTCAGGGCGGTGAGCTTTTTGTCTTCAGATTCGACGGTACAATCATTTCCCACAGCAACAAACAGCTGATCGGCCGTTCAATACGTACAATCACCGATACGGAAGATACTCAGATCGGAGAAAAATTATATCAGGCCTTCAAGGAAGGCCTCTCTGATACACATGATTCCTATTTAATCTCCCAGGAGGCTTCGGGATCAGAAACCTCCACCACTCAGCAAAAACTCAGCTATATCAAATCCTATGACGATTGGGGCTGGGTCATCGGCGCCTCCATGTATATGAATGAAATGGAGAATCTTATTGCAGGAGCCACCCAGACCTATCGAAGAATCTCTTTTAGAAACGTCTCCACGTTTATCTTCCTCTTTGCCGTTGCTGTATCCCTGCTCCTGCTCATTGCCTACTATTATACGATAAAGATCAAACAGGGATTCAGCTTTTTCACCGATTTTTTCCGCCGTGCCGCCAGTACCAAAGTGAAAATTGCAGAAAAAGACCTGGCGTTCAGTGAGTTTGAGGACCTGGCCGTTTTGGCAAACGAGATGATTGAGGATCGCATCGAAAAAGAGAGCCTGCTGCATAGAGATGAACTGCGGCTCGACACCCTGCTGCAGCTTGGAACGATGGAAGATTTTTCGCTGAAAGATAAATACGAATTCACACTCCAGCGTATTGTCGAAATCACCCGCTCAGAGCAGGGATATCTGGCCCTGATCAATAAACCACAGCGACACGTTACCATAATTTCCCATCGCACCGCAGATGGTCAAAAGATCAGTTATTCCAATAAACGCAGGCTCTCCAGCAGTATTGAAAAGGGCGGTCTGCCGGGGCAAGCCGTTCTTGCCAGAAAAGCGCTCATTTGCAACAATTGCAGTAAAAGGGATATCGGTGAATATTATCCGTATCAGAGCAGGGTCACCAGACATTTGGACGTACCGATATTTAACAGCGGATTGATCGTACTGGTGGCCGGAGTCTGCAACAATCAGAGCGATTACGATCCTTCAGATGCACGGCAAATGTCCATGGTGCTTGAAGGTATGTGGCTGCACATCCTGAAAACCAGGTCCGAAAAGAAAATGGACCGCCTGCAGAGACGAATCATTGCCGTCCGTGAAGCTGAACGATCCAACATCGGCAGAATCCTCCACGATGATCTCGGTTCGCATTTAAGCGGTGTAGAACTGCTCAGCCAGGCCTTAAAACGAACCCTTGAAAAAGAAAATCCGGATCGGGCGAAGCAGCTTGAGTCCATCAGGGAGCTGATCGTTGATGCAACCGAGAAGACGAGAAGGCTGGCCCGGGGCCTCTATCCTGTTCATATCATTGAAAACGGTCTTGAGGCGGCAATTGAAGGGCTGGCAGGGGAGATCGAAACATTGTTCGGGGTCAGCTGCGAACTATCTTTCAACGGCGAAGTTGAGTATGTTGACAACAACGTTGCCACGCATATTTATTATATAATCAGAGAGGCAGCGGTTAACGCCGCAAAGCACGGTAAACCTGCTAATATCGGCATCACCATGCACAGTAAAACAGATTCGCTCAGGGTTAAGATCATTGACAACGGCAGCGGTTTTGATACCCTGTCGACTCCCAGGGGCATGGGACTGCATACAATGAAATATCGAGCCAGAGCAATCGGTGCCGTTCTAACCATTAATTCTACCAATCATTCCGGTACGGTAATATCCATTTCACGGGAAATAGCAAACTGAGATGACCAGAATACTTATCGTTGACGACCACCCCATTTTCCGAATGGGAATGAAAGAATTATTAAACCAGGAAGATGATTTTACCGTCTGCAGCGTGGCCAAGGATTTTACTTCGGCCCGCAGGGCATTAAGAGAAGATCAACCCGATCTGGCAATTATCGACATTTCGCTGGCCGAGGAAAATGGCCTTGATCTGGTCAAAGAAATCAATGTCAACTACAACGGTCTGCCTGTCCTGGTTTTATCCCTTCACGATGAATCAGTCTGGGCGGAACGTGCGATCAGGGCAGGAGCACGCGGCTATGTCATGAAGAAAGAAGCCTCGGAATCAGTGATTTCGGCAATTAAAAATATACTCAACGGTAAAATTCATGTCAGTCCAGACATGATGGCTCACCTGCTCGACAAGTTTCAAAGTAATCCCAGTGCCCAGGGGGCACCGACGGTGGACATCCTGACCGATCGCGAACTGGAAGTTTTCAGGCTTATTGGTTCCGGTCTCTCCACCAGAGAAATTGCTGAACGCATGAAGCTCGGTATAAAAACCATTGGCACCTATCGTGACCGAATCAAACAAAAGCTCTGCATTAAAAGTGCAACGGAACTTACCAGACGTGCCGTACTCTGGATTGAAAACGAACATTTCGGCAAAACCGACTGATGTTAATAGTACCTAATTCGCGTACGCCCGTTCCCTACAACATCCAGCTTTCCCCGCTTACATAACAAAAGGCTATCTTCCGATTTTCTTCTTCTATCGTATCATCTACTTTATAATGCGTTGATTTGTTTAGTATCCGGATGTCTGGATACAGGTCTATAAAGTGATTCAATCGGCTGCATGAGGCAGTCATAATTTTCAACCACCCGTTTAAGGAGGGCTGATGATGGAGAACGAAAAGAAACAAAGACGTTCGTTTCTGAAGCACATCCTTGCCGGATCCGCGGTATTGGCAGCCACTGGTGCCGCAATCAAACCGGCAAGAGCAGGAACTTCAGAGCAATTGGACAGTAAGGACGAGATTCTGTACCAGGAAAGTGATTCATTTAAGAAATACTACAAATCGCTTCGCTCATAACCTGTATACATGATGCAAAAAGCTTCAGTTAGGAGGCATATTTATGGCCATCAGTAAAAACAAAAAACCCTCACCGGGTAGATCGGTTTCCAGCGGCCGACGGGTTACACTCAACCCGAAGGTTGCCAGGAGATCGTTTCTGAAACTGTCTGCTGCCACTGCCGCGTTATCAGGTGCAGCAATGACCACCAAATTAACCGGAAAAGCTGTTGCAGCTGAAAAAGCTGAGCCTTATTCCGGTTCCCAAACCATTCGAACCATTTGCACCTATTGTGCTGTCGGCTGTGGTAT
>JAQYVS010000227.1 GCA_030145365.1 Desulfofustis sp.
TACCGGCGGCTTTGGCGGGCTCGATGATGATGACCGCTTTGGTAGTGCGGTGGCTGCTATCGGGGATATGAACGATGACGGTATCTCTGATCTCGGGGTCGGCGCCCCGAATGATGATGACGAATTCACTAATGCGGGTGCGGCCTGGATCCTGATGATGAAGACGGATGGCAAGGTGGATGCATGGCAGCAGGTGTCTGGCAGTACCGGGGGGTTTAACGGCAATCTGGAGGCCGACGATCACTTCGGCGCCGCGCTCGCAGGCATTGGTGATATGGACAATAACGGGGTCCCGGACATGGCTGTCGGAGCGCCCGGGGATGACGACGGTGGTGCGGATCAGGGTGCTGTCTGGATCCTGTTCATGGAGGAGCGCATCTAGTCTGTATTTCTCACCAGTCTCTTACTGCGACGGAATCCTGATCGGTGTATTTATTTTTCTGTGAAATTCCGCTTCCGGTCGGTATGCGATCCGGGGACTGACTCTAAATATGTTTTCTCTGGATGTCCGGAGCCACGCAACTCGGAAGTACAGGTTTTTCGCTTAAAGGTCAGGAACGTACTGAAAGACGTTCAGGGATAGGTGAGCGACCGGAAGAAAACGACCCTTTTAAGACCTTCTCGATCTCTACTATTGTCGCCGATATGATTAACGATGCGAGGCTATGCCGCGCCCGATTTCAACCAAGTATTGATTGATATCAAAGTCACTCTGCCAGTTATAGAGTAACGTGCCTGTAGTGTATTCGGAGGAAACCACCATGATAAAAATAGTCACTTTACTTGCATCGATCATTCTTTTATTTACATTTCAATCTGCGCACAGCGCGGAAGCAGTCGGTGAAACCCGGAGTGCAACAATCTCTCCCGGCAGCGATCATCGTCAGTTGGTATCGATGCCCGACGAGACGAGCCAGCTTATGCGGCAAGACATGCTCGACCATCTCTCGGCATTGAACGAGATCATTGGTTTTCTTGCAGCGAACAACCTTGATGCAGCTGCAGATGTTGCAGAAACCAGGATGGGCAAAAGCTCAATGGGGAAACATCGCGCTACTGGCGTGGGGCCAGGCAGGTTTATGCCTCTTGAGATGCGAAACATCGGCTGGGGTATGCATGAGTCGGCAACCGAACTTTCCGACGCGGCCAAGGAAGGTAACTTAAAGGGAGCCTATAGTGCCCTGCAAAAGGTCACCACTGCTTGTGTCGCATGTCATTACAGTTATCGCACACGATGATCGATGAAATATCCAATGGCCGTTCTCGGTAGTACAGATTGCCTGAGCGGAACGGCTACTTATGAATATTAAGGAAGCAACTGAAAATGATTTTGATGCGATATGGCCAATTTTCAACGAAATTGTCTGTGCCGGAGAAACTTACGCTTACCCAAAAGAAACAACAAAAAGTGAAGCACTGAAAATCTGGATGCGGTTGCCTCGAAAAACTTACGTTGTAGAAGAAAATAACCAGATTCTCGGGACGTACTATAAAACCAATCAAGGTGGTCCTGGTGGACATGTATGTAATTGTGGCTACATGGTCTCATCGAAAGCCAGAGGCAAGGGATTGGCTACTGCCATGTGTGAACACTCACAAAAGGTAGCGACTGAATTAGCCTATAAGGCCATGCAGTTTAATTTTGTTGCTTCTAGTAACGAGGGCGCAGTCAGGCTTTGGAATAAGCTAGGTTTTGAGACGGCTGGCCGCCTTCCAAAAGCATTCAATCACCCTGCCCAAGGGTATATTGATGCCTTGGTAAGGTATAAATGGCTTGATGTATAACCTGTATGTCCGATTCTGCATTGCTGTCCATCCAGATGGAGTTGAGGAACGGTAAGTCCAGGTCGCTTTCCTGACCTCCACCGAAGAATACCCGAGTAATTTACTCGGATGACCGGTATAGCCCCCAAAGCAGAAGTTTAAAAATTTGCTTTAAATTACCGGAATGTACTGTTTTGAGACGTACAGGGGCAGGTGCTCGATCGGAAGAAAACGACCCAACCCGGACATGCAGCGTAAGTTCTTGTATGTCTTAAAAGCAACTGTTATCAGACCTTCAGGGGGCTGAAGCTGGTCGGGAATTTTCGACCCAAAGCGGTCATTGAGTTAAGGATAAAATATGCAATTATTGGTGAACT
>JAQYVS010000302.1 GCA_030145365.1 Desulfofustis sp.
GAATGAATCCTCAAACAGCTTTTCAATGGCACGGTGACCGGAATCACTGAGGTATCTTGTTCCAGAACCGACGAAGGTATCATATTTGATTTTCGGAGTATCTTCCTGCCAGCCTTCCTGCCAGGTAAACCATTTTTCCGACGGTTGATCGAAAACGTGCAGTGGACGGTTAAACATCTTCGCCAATTGTACGGCCCAACCAGTCCCGCCTTTCACCGATCCGTCTTCCTGGATAGAGCCGACGACAAAAACCTGATACCCGCTGTTGACCATGTGAAAAATTGTCTGCAGAACCTTACGAATCTTTTCTGTTTCATAGTAGGTACGGTTCAGCATCTTTGACGCCAGTTCCATACTGATATCACCGCGTTCAAGATCATCTTCGGAAAGTACCACGACATTGCTGTCGCGGGATAATTTGTGGCCTTCGAAGGTGTAGATCACTTCGTTTACCAGATATTTCTCGGCGGATTCGCCAAAAGTGGTTTCAGCACCTTTCAGGCCGCCACTGTAGAGTGTACAGTCTTTGGGATTCATCGTTGTTTCCTCTTAAAAGTTTAGTATAAAGTCCGACAGGTTTTCGATTCTATAATACCGTTTGCTGGAAAGGCAACCGCCGCAACTGTTTTCAACGAACTTTTTTCTATAATCTTGTTGCCGACAAAAAGACCCTCCAGGGAGCCGGATATCCTTCCACCGTTTTCTCGGGATTAGCGGGATCGATATAATCGCTGAATGATTCGAAAACCATCCACTCGGTAGGTCGCTGCTCTTCTTCACTCATCGGGTGGGAACAGAACAGATCTACACTGCTGAAGCCGGCCCGCAATAACCAGTTCTTCAATGCTGTTCCGGTTGGTACAAAGTATGTTCCCGGAACTTTTGCATAGGTTTTTTCTGGGAACAGGGCCAATGGTTCAGTACCCGGAATTGCTTGGGATTCAACGATAAGTGAACCGCCGGGTTTCAAGGCGGCGTAAAGATCTTTTAAAAGTTCAACGGGGGAAATTCGATGATAAATGATTCCCATAAGGAAAATGAGATCAAATGACTCGGGGAATAAGGATAGATGTTCTACACCGAGCAGATCGATGGTGAGATTATCAAAACCGGCCATGGCGTTTAAGGATTTGAAGCAGTAATAGTGTTGGACGGATGGTTCAAAACCGAGAATAAAGCGTGGCTGAAACGGCATCATTTTGAACATATAATAACCGTTGTTGCAGCCGATATCTGCGATGATTTTGCCGTTTAGATCAGGAAGTTTTGTTTTCAACCGATTCCATTTACGTTCGCTGCGCCATTCGGCATCGACATCGACACCAAAAACGGAGAACGGACCTTTACGCCAGGGCATAAAGGCTTTGAGTTGCTTTCGAATTTCTTCCTGCTGATGCGTGTCCACTTCCTCTGCAGTGCCAATGGTTATCGTATCTGCCGTGCAGTCGATATGATCAGCACTGAATTTTTGCAGATATTCATAGGGTTGGCGATAACGTAAAAAACCCTTTTTCTGCTGATTTACCCAGCGCTGCTTCTGCTGATGAAGTTCTGTCAGGCGTTTGTGGTCAATTGCTTGGGGGAAATAATCGAAATAGTGCATCTCTATGTAATGTCAGGGTTTAACAGCAACAAAGGAGGAAAAGTTAAACCACTGAAAAAAACTTGTCACCGGTTCAAATCCCGATTCGGCGAGCATGGCCAAATTTTCATCGACTGAAAAGGGGATAAGGATGTTTTCCAGCGCTTCACGTTTACGGGCAATCTCCAGTTCCGAATACCCCCGTTCCCGTTTAAAATCGTAGTAGATGTCAATAAAACTGCGGTTGAGCCGTTTATCTGGCAGAATGGTCTTTTCACTGAGAATGAGCAAGCCACCGGATCTGAGATTTTTAAATAGTCGGGTAACCAGGGTAGGGCGAAGCACCGGCCTGATGAACTGCAGCGTGTAATTTGCAATGAAAGCACCTGCAGAAGGACACTCCAGTTTGGTAATATCTCCCAGTTCAAAAACGACGTTGTCCAGACCTCCGTAAAACTCTGCTTTTAACCGTGCTTTGGCAAGCATTGCCGGAGAGCTGTCCAAACCGATAAACGAAAGGTCCTTGCCTTCGAGTTCCCTGGCAATCTGCAGCAAAGCAGTACCGGTAGCACACCCGAGGTCGTATACTGTATCGCCCGGCCGCAGAGATATTGCCAACAGTCTGGAGGTTTCCTTAATGACATTCTGGTAGAACGGGATTGAACGGTCGAGCATGTCATCAAAAACCTCAACCACTCGTTCGTTAAAGTCAAAATCCTCGGGGACGGTATCAATCTGGTATAATCTGTCTGTTGGTTTAGACATTACCTACTTCTTGTACCAACTGCCGTCCGGTTTCTGAAACCAGTGTCCTTTGGCGCCTTTGGCGCTGATCTGTTGGGCTCTTCGCTGGCCGACAAGACTGATATCCACCTTCTGACTTTTGGCAATTGCCCCATAAACAGTTTTGCGGTCTTTGTTTTCGGCACTGACGAGCTGTTGTTGCGGCTTACTACCACTACGGTATTCGAGATACCCCTTATTGTTCTCGCCAATCAAGCCTTTGTCTTTCAGGGTGTTGATGGCCGGGATTCGATCCAGCATACGCTGCTTCTCCGAAGCCGCGGATGCGTTGAGAGAGCTGAGAAAAACGAGTGTAATTAAAATGGTAAAAACGAATAGGATATGATTCCGGTAACGCATACTGATCCTCCGGTAATTTGTGTTTATGAGTTTATTCATTTTGCGCTGCTTCATCGATATCACCGAAGAAATCATCAAGGGCGCGATCAACTTTAACATTGACATCGATGGTTATGTGGATCGGCTTGATCTCAACGGGTTTGACATCGACTTCATGTTTGGTGCAGCCAGATCCGAGCACCACAACTAGAAGTGCTGAGCCGGCAAGATACCAGAGATAATGCTTCATTAGTTCTTCCCCATAATCGATTGAATGGATTGCCCGAGTTGAAAAAGTTCGGCCAGGGGCAAACGGAAATTAACGTCGAGCCGGATAGGGTATTGCAGTCCGTCGCCCTTTTTGGTTTCGACGATCATCCCTTTTGTATTAAACTTAAATGGTAATGCAGTGCTGGGTTTACCATCAAGTTCCAGAGTCATAAGCAACTCATCACCCGAACTGGTGAATGATAATTTAGTCCAGTTATAGGTGAAATCCTCAAGAGCCAGTAAGGAATAGTTGATATATCCGGCCTCGCTGACCGCTCCCATTCCCTGACGGAGCAGCTCCGTATCGGTGAAACGCACTATACCACCTGTACCGGGTGTGGAAAACAGAAAACCGTCATCAAGTTCGAGCCTGCCTTTTGCAAATTTAATCGGCAATTTGCCATTAAGCGATCCCTCGCCTTCGGTACCTTTGAATCCAAACTGATTAAGCAGATCGCCCAGGTTAATACGACTGCAATAGAGAGTGGTTTCAATATCCGGGTCGTTCTTTGATAGTCTCAAACTTCCAGACTCCAAAGACCCGCCGCACCACGTTACCTTGCTTTTCTCAATAAAAATGGTCTGCGGGTCTTCAAGACGAAATGAAACAGCTGCATCGGAAAAATGTAGTGCTGCGAGGTCTATCGTGTCTGCGGTACAGCGCTGGCTGGGTTTTGAGCTTATTTCCGGCAGACGCGGTAAATCCATGGTGCAATTGATGCCGCTGATGGAAATATTTTTCTCAGGGTACTCGAGAAATCCATCTGTCAGCTCTGACTGAAGTGTTGCCGTGAGTTTACCTTTCTGGAAGCGTAATTCGCCTTGTGTTTCAACCAGGGCATCAAAACTGATATCGGCGGGAATCGCTATCAGATCAGGCAGTGATTCGGATGTGATGGCCACTTTGGGCATTGTCCAGGACAGCTCGGCAGTTTTGCCTGCAGCCGAAGCTGAACCGTTGAAGACGATCTGAAGGTCGGGGGCAAAAAGAGCCGTGATTGTTCCACTGCCAGTAAAATTCAGTCCATTCTGGACAAGCGCGGTGTCAACGGAAAAAAGCTCTGTATCTTTCATTCCCACTGAACCAAACGACAGCATACCGTGTTTTTGGGGACTGTTTTTTGTCGGCAACAAATCAATGGGTAGATCAAAGTGAATATCGCGTAAAAATAGTTTTTTATCGGGTATATCCAGGGAGTTGAGTATTCCGTTTACCCTGATAGATGTCTGATCGTCAGAACGGTTAATATGACTGTTAATATTGAGATCAGATGTGGTTATCCGAAATTTGTCGGATCGTAATTCAAGCGGTGCACTCGTGATTTTAACATCCGCCTGTATTTTGTCTGAGTCAACCCGAATTTGAGAAGAGAATTCCAGGTGCTCAAGTCCCATCAGGACCGAATCCTGGAGAAATGAAACGGGCTGATTTGACTGGTAATCTCCTGATAATTCAAAAAGGAAATCACCGGATTCAGAACGGTGTCCATCGTAGATCAACAACAATGGTAAGCGGACTTGGTTCGATGGTTTTCCAGTTAAAATAAAGGCGTTGATTTCTCCATGGGATGCAATGGTCTGGTTGCCATAGGATCCGTTTCCCGAAATCGCCATATCTGCTGCAATCGGAGAACGCAAACCGACAGATTTGACATTGTACGTAAATGTTTCAGCACTTCCAGACAATGAGAACTCTACACGGTCATCCGACCCCGTGCCTACAATCCCAATGTTGCCTTGATGAAAACGCATGTGTTCCAAGCTGCCGCTAAGATCGTACTCAACAGGCAATAGTGAATTGGCATCAATACTCAGGTTAAGTTCAGCCGACAATGCCGCGGATTGCACGGGGCGAAGTAACGGAGGCGTAAGGTTTTCTGGAAGAGATAATCGGGCGTTGGTAATGTTTGCTGATAATTGGTGGTGATCTTCATTGAAAGAGGCTGAGAATCTAACAGTTGCTGCCAGGTCATTGAAAAAAACGAATGAGCCGGAGAGGGATTTTAGTCGCCGATCTTCTTTGGTATCGGTAAAGACAGGAAGCAATTGACCGGTTAAACCAAAATGCAACTCATTACTCTTTTCATCATGCAAAATGACAGAGCATTGCTTCAGGACCATTGTGTTGACAGCAAAGGGGAGGAGAAGCAGGTTGTTCGGGGATTTCGATTTCTGCTTGGCCGGCTGCCGATTAAAAAGACCCGGCACAACCCAGCGATTATTTTCTTTAAACAGATGAATAGTGGTGTGATCGAGAATAAGCGTGTCGGCTTGCTTATTCAACAATGATCGAGGAGTAAAAAGAAGTTCAAAGCGAGGGACTGAAACCGCCGGTTTGTTTTCACCCCTGAATTCGAGCGATCCGTTGATCTGGAAGGGAGTGATCCGGGTGACATTGGCACGATGCTCGGAAAAGAGCGTTTTTTCAAGCAGCGGCGGGAGAATATAAAGATCTATTATAAACGGCAAAGACAGAAAACCAATCAGCCCAATTAAAAGTAGGACGATAACACCAGGAAGAAGCCTCGATAATAAGAATCTGATCATAGTGTCTGCAGCGACATCTGCTCGCTGTCTCGTTGAGCCGGATTGTATGAATTACGGGTAAACGTAAATGAAACGATAACAAATGAGTAGCAAAATCTGTAGATTACATTTTAGAAGTGGCGTCTGAAACCAGGGATCTCCCTGAGATTAGGGTATTGGATCTGTTCCTCTGGAAAATTATGTTGCCTTGGGGTAGATATGAAAGTATAAACCAACTTTTTTCAGCCAGCCTATCAGGGCTTAGAAAAACAGGATGAATACCATGTCAAACGAAATAGATTTTGATGAAATACTGGCGAAATATCGCTCGGATCCATACAACTATGTGGATATTTGCGCTCCGCATACCGGTGTCGTCAACTTTATAGTAGAACGAGGCAATGGTGTCGATGCTCCGGGGGGAGAGTGGAACCATATTCCCGGAACCGGATTGTTTGCAATTACCCGTGAAAATAATCAAAAAACGATACATGCTCCGATAGCTGGTATTGTCTCGGAGATTAAGGCTGAACTGGACGGCGAATTTGTGGAAGCTGGTGAAAAAATGCTAACCATCAGGCATCCGCTGAAGAAAAAGGAAATCATCGAAGGAATTTTAAAAGAGGTGCTTTATCTTTTTCCTGCCCCTGAAACGGCCAAATTCTTCTTTTCTATGGATATTCAATCCAGGATCGATAAAAAAGGCGCGCGTTCTGTGTCAGTAAAGCCGGGTGATGAAACCTTTACCATGTCGTTGATGAAACGTGACACACCGGTTTACTATTCAGGAGAGGAAGGGGTTATTCACTCAATTTACTTCAAACCCGGAATCTCCGTCCCCCAGGGTGAACCCCTCATAGGGGTGTGCGGGGCTGATAAATTACCTCTGATTCGAAAAGTTATCACCCGTGTTAAAGCGGAGTGGGATGCGATGTAAAATAAGTTGTGTCCTGAAATCCCATGAAATCAAAGCTTACCCCTGACCGGCTCAGTGCTTACATCGAACATGTCGAACTGCCCGCAAGGAAACAGTTTTGGCTAGAAACAGAGGCCAGAAAAATTCTTCGTCTGGGTGGTTTCGTTGGCTCACAGATTGATCATCATAGCTCGCTTGCAAGATCCATGGATCAGGCGCGGGTTCACATCGGGGAATTAGAGCAGAACGATCATTCGGTTGCCAATGGCACGGCTATTATTGCTGACACACTGAGAGGACCGAAAGGACGATTCACCAGAACCTGGCAAGCTCCCATAGGGGGACTGTGGGGGAACCTCATTTATATCAGCACCCTGTTGCCGCGATTTAGGTTGCTGGTTCCGATTGCCGTCGGTGTTGCCGGTTGTGAAGCGGTAAGGGCAAGCGGTGCAGACCATGCCGTTGTCCGCTGGATCAACGATGTGTTGATCGATGATATGAAAGTTGCCGGTTTTCTTATAGAGCATTTTACCGGTGAGCGATCAAAGGAAGAGTATTATCTGATTGGTTTTGGCCTCAACATCAACAATCTTGAATTCCCACCGGAACTGCAAAAACTCGCAACCTCCTTGAGACAGGAGTTGGGACGCAGTATCGATCTTGAAACCTTCAGTTATTGTTTTCTTGCCAAACTCAGCTGGAATCTGGGGCTTCTTTACTACCAGGAACAGATCGAATTAGAGCAAACGTACAACAAAGATACTGATCAACACCCGCTCATCAGGCGCTGGTCCGAGCTCAGTGATTCGCTTGGACGTCGGGTCGTGTTTGGTTTTGATGTCATAAATAATCCCCAGTTTCAGGCAACGGTGAGTGGTATTGAAGCTGACGGCGGTCTGAAATTAGTGCTTGAGGATGGAACTGAATTGGTAGAATACAGCGGTGAGATCCGATATCTGGATTAATCTGATTTTTCTTAGGTCAACAATGTTGGGTTAAAGACGCGGAGGTAGATTCTCTCATAATACTCTCGTTGGATAGATCTCCGCTGCCTATTGCCTATAACCATCGGGTGCAGTGCAGCACTTCGGGACTTTCGAGATGAAGCCTGTTTCAACCAACCTCCGTTACTACCACTCTTTCTCTAGGTTGCAGTAATCTCGTTGAAATACAGTTTAGCAATTCACTTCCGAGCTTGTCCCCCCATAACTTCGGGGATGAACCAGATTTTATATTGATGGTATTCTGAGGTGTAGAAAGTTTTGTCGAGTACGTCTAAGAAGATCTAGTCAACCGTCCATACATTTCCAGGAATGTATTTCCCGCTGGAACAGATGCCGGCCGTATCTATAAAAACAATCGAGTATCTGCTGGAGCACCATACCGCCTGGCTTAAAGCGGTTTAGTCTTGAAATCGGTTGTTGCTGGATTGCCCGGATCATGTGTGTCGTTCCTGGAGTGAGTATTCTGGCAGAGTTCGGATCCTGCGCCATGCACTCCCTGCAGACGAGTCCTCCTGTCTGAACACTGAAGGTTGCCGGATTGCCATTTCCCGGTTCTTTGCCACATCCCTGGCAGAACGCAAAATCCGGTCGGTAGCCGATGAAATCAAATAATTTCACCAAAAAAAGTGACAATACCCGTTTGGGATTGTCACCTCGGTCAAGAGAATGCAGCGTCCAAAGCGCCAACTTAAATACATTGTCGTCGTTTATGGTTTCCCCTGTTGCCAGCAACATAAACTCTCTGATTATTGAGGCGGTGCGATAACAGGGCAGATTTGATCTCAAGGAGATAAAACTGTTTAGCAACTCGGCTTCGCTGAGTACGCTAAGGCTTGCAGGCGATGATTTCGAGTAGGAAATCTGCAGAAAAGTAAAGAGTTCGAGCTTGTTTAAGAAACGTTTTTTGCTGCGGTGGGCTCCTTTGGCAATGGCAGTGAGTTTACCAATATCCTGGCAGAAAAAGGTGACGATTTTATCCGATTCTCCGTGGTCGATACTATCAAGAACCAGAGCGGGAAGATCGGAGCGTATGGTTGGCATGTGAAGGGTTCGGAAATGCTATTGAACCGAATCCTGTTTTGGTTCCTGCTGCTCGATGATCTGGATTTCGGTCTCTTGAAAATTCCTGAGCCATTTGCTGACCTCGTTGGCAGGGTTATAGCCTGCGTACCAGCAGATTCCGGCTCCGATAAGAATGATGGCCAGTAGAGAAATACCAATGGCTGTTCTCAGAAAATGAGATGGACGCTCTGCCATGCTGCCGATCTGTTTTCCTTTAAGACTGGAGGAGAGGCCATCTGATTTTCTTGTATCATCGGCATTTTTGTAATCTTCCAGAAATCGCTTGAGAATTTCATCCTTATCAAGATTGAGCATCTCACTGTAAATGGCATAAAATCCGCGGGCAAATGCCAGGGCAGGAAGAGTAGTATAATCATCTGCCTCCATGGCTCTGATGGTTGCAGGAGGAATTTTCGTTTCATCGGCAATATCACTGATATCAAGTGATCGCTCCAGCCGTAGTTTCCTCAGAAGCATACCCAAAGATTCAGTATCCGGTGTGCTCAGTTCCATATCCTTACCCGTCTTTTGGCCGATTATCTGTGTCGCTATTTTAAAAAAACAACAGCAAACTTCTTTACAGCGAGATCCTGATATAGGTGTTTTCCCTGATGTTGTTAATCCAGTCTTCAAATTCCTGTTTTAACAATTCGTTGTACAATCGCTCCCGTATTTCTTCTTTTACCGATTCATAAGGGGCCTGCATGACAATACCGCCTTCTTTGCTCGACAGAAGTTTGAAGAATTGAAATCCCACCGGAGTTTCAACGATGGAACTGACTTCCCCTGGATTCAAAGAGGTGACAGCATTTTTCATGTAAGTGGCCATCTCGTCTTCCTCGAACACGCCTATATCACCACCTTCGGCTGCTGAGGGAAGATCGGAAAATTTTCTGGCCAGTTCTCTGAAATCTTTACCGCTTAGGGCTAGTTTATGTACCCGTTCCGCTTTTTGAGCTGCCGCCTGTTTTTGCTCAACGGTTTCCTCAGGCTCCTGGTCCGTACCTTCCGTTTCTCCCCAACCGATGCCAATCTGCAGAAGGTAGTAACTTCCCTCTTTGATATGTTTGGTGTAACTGGTGTCATAATAATCAAGGATAGCCTCCTCGGTTACCACAATCTTTGATCTGACATCACGATTTATCAGTTTTTGCTGATAGAGTTGGGTTTTGAGGTTTTTGCGATAGGAAGTTTCAGTGACCCCATTTTCAGCCAGTTCTTCAAGCAGTTCCTCCTTGGATAACTGATTGTTCATCTGCACCTGGTTAAAATAGGCGTCGATTTCGGCTTCAGTAATGACAACTTGTTGTTTGGCCGCTTCCTGTTCGATCAGTTTCTGATCTATTAAACCCTGAAGAACCTCCTTGCGAACTTGGTCAATCGCGCTGAGCCGGTCCTGAGCCGGGACTTCCAGGGCAATCCTTTTCAATATGTCTTGACCTTCTTCCTCGATTTCAGACAGGGTGATGACGTCTTCGTTTACCTCGGCCACCACTCGATCAACTACTTCTGCGTTAACACCAGCGGGGAAGGCTATGTGGTAGAAAAAGCAACAAAACAGTGATAGTTTTGAAATGACGAGTATCAATCTATTTTCATTCATAAAGGCTTGAACCTTGTTTTCAAAAGAAAACGAACAATATTAAAATAATAACTGATTATAATACAGTCTGTCAGGCTGTTTAATCAATATTTTTCTGGTATTCCGACTCCTACATGCATGTGGCATTATCTAATCGGGGAAGGTATCATTGGCCGGAAAGATACAAAAGTAATAAGGAATTTGCCATGTACAAGCACAAAAGATGTATCAATCTTTTTTTAGTTGTCATACTTCTTTTGCCGATGTTAGGTGTCTTACCGGGTCATGCGGCGACAAAAATGCCGCCTTTTACCTTGGAGGATGTGGTTACCGGTAAATCAGTGGATTCCGGGGCGTTTTCCGGTAAATCTCTGCTGGTTATTTTTTTCGCGACCTGGTGTCCGCCGTGTATTCAGGAAATTCCTAACCTGATCAAACTGCAGACACAATACGGGAATGATCAATTCTCTGTGGTCGGGCTTTCCGTTGATGAAAAAAAAGATGTGGTACAAAAACTGGTAACAAGAAAAGAAATAAATTATCCGGTAATGATGGCTGATAAATCGGTAACCCGTGATTTCGGCGGTGTATACGGTATCCCAACATCATTTCTGGTAAACAATAAGGGTACTGTCGTCAAGAGGTATTCCGGGTATGTACCGCACTCGGTACTTGTTCGAGACTTACAGCAGATTATCCAGTAAGGTGGTTTTGACAAGTATTTTAAAAAAAGATACGTTAGCGTATGCTTAAATAGCTTGAGAGCCGGGAAA
>JAQYVS010000108.1 GCA_030145365.1 Desulfofustis sp.
TGAACGATCGCTTTTGTTGACGGGTTCCTCGGGCCGAAACTCTCCTGAAGTTTCTCTTTTGTGGCTAAATCCTTCACCACGATCACTTCCCAGCACTGGGTGTTGGCCCATGATGGGGACCAGCGTACCGATTCTAGAACCAGCTGGAGGTTATCTTCAGGGACCTCTTTATTCTCATACTTCCTGATACTTCGCCTCTCTTTGATAATGTTCATCAAGTCTGTCATCTGCATACCCTGCTTTCTATGCAATCAGCATCCATTATTTCTTGAAAAAGCTGCTGTTCGGCTGAACAGCAGCTTTTTCATTAGACGAATCCCGACCTTTGGTCACGAAGGCCTTTCAATAAAGCAGTACCTCTGTCTTAACTTTGTGGTTCTTCTTCAATTTAGTTGGAGAAGAGGGTCCAAGGACTTACAAAAGTGAACCGCAGAATATCTAAGGGTAAGAACAAAAACTTCGAAATTCAACATTTCTTGTTCGAAATTCGATACTTATCCGCCGCTATTTTTACCAGCCATCGGTGTGGCGGGGTGGCGGGTTCGTTTTTTACCCGCCGTTTGTTTGGCGGGTTACATTCACTCGAACCCTTGAATTTTACCCGCCATTTCTTTGGCGGGCCTTGAATCTTTACCCGCCGGTTCTTTGGCGGGCTTGAATCCTTTATGGTTACCTACTCAAATGGAGATAACCGATTTATTGTGCTTTATTGACTACAACTATCGGGAGATGATCCAACTTTGTTAATCCATGGCTGCGACTACTTCAAAACCTTCCTTTTCAAGGGCTTTTTTGATGACATCCGTCTTGCAGAGAGAAAGTCTAAAGTAATAGGTTCTTTTTTTAGACCGTTCCGCGGTTATCCCAACATTGATAATATCACCCCCGCTGTCGTGGATTATGTGAAAAGCCTGCTTCAGGGATCCAGCCTTTTTATCGACTGCCACATCGATGCGCGAACTGGCGGTTAAAATCCCCATCATATCTATAAAAGCCCGCAAGATATCACTCTCTGTAATAATGCCCACGAGTTTACCCTTCTCAACAACCGGCATACCTCCAATCTTATGCCTGTAAATGAGCAGGGCGGCCGCTTCTATATCGTCATCCGATCCAATGGTGATAGGATCCTTGATCATGAGATCGGAAAGAGAAACGTCCGCGACCATGGAAGGAATCAGACCGATCTTCAAATC
Source organism: Desulfofustis sp. (assembly GCA_030145365.1). Classification (GTDB taxonomy): domain Bacteria; phylum Desulfobacterota; class Desulfobulbia; order Desulfobulbales; family Desulfocapsaceae; genus JABDQA01. The sequence goes on from JAQYVS010000108.1 coordinate 1,197, forward strand.
AGCAAGGGTCAAAAAACCCTTCAGCGTTTTATCCTCTGAGACCACAGGCAAATGCCGGATAGAGTTGACCTTCATGAGCTCTATAGCCTCCTGGACGGAGGCCTTTTCAGTTATCGTGATAGGATCCGGGATCATCAAGTCCTTGATTTTCATGACATCCTCCTCAACGCTCTATTGAAAAAAGCGAACTAACGGTCTCGAGGGCTGATCCCATCGAACCCCCGATTCCCTGTTTGGTGATCATCTCAAATGATGATAATTCTATTTGTAGGATATGAGAAAGAGGGTTGTGTGTCAAGGAGATTAGCCCCCCCGTCCCCCCCCTCCGATGGCCTCTGCCTCTCTCGGAATCCCTCGAGCGAGGGGTATACTTCAAGGCACAAGGCGTAAGGCTCAAGGCACAGGGTTATAAAAAGCACCTGTATTTCCCCTGCGCCTTACGCCTTGTGCCTGCCGGTTGTAAAGAACAATTTTCACAACCGGCCCATACCTTGTCGGTGATCAGGGTTTCGCTTGACATATTATTGGGATAAATTTAACATATTATACTTTCTAACTGGGAAATCTTTAGGTATCATTCCTCTGATCATTTTTTTATCCCATGGAGACAAGTAATGGCAGAATCTGAATTGAGTCCTTTGACTCGAAGGGAGTCTGAGAACCGGGCGTTAGGATCTGACGGCAAACCGCTGTTGGTCATCGTAGAGGGACAGGATATCGACACCATGTTGGAAGCGGGTCTGGAGGCGATCGGCGGCCTGGGCCGCATCATCGGCAATAACCGTCAGGTCGTTCTCAAACCAAATACCAACCAGTCAGACCCCTTCCCATCCATTACTGCACCGGAGACCTTGCGCGCAGTGGCCAGCCAATGCCGTAAAGCGGGTGCTGAACATATTGTCGTTCATGAAGATCATAAATTTGGCCCGGATCTCTACTATACCCCGGATGAGTTGCCCGGCATGGACATACAACTCTCCTTCTCATCAGATGCCAGCCATTATGTTTTGGTCGAATACGAAAAATGGCATGGAGACCTGGACCCCGGTGTTGCCTTCAAGGACATTGAATTGACTGTTCCGGCCAGCAATATCCAGAACGGATTCCAAAAAACCGAGGGACCTTGCCTGCGCGTTGCGCATCAATTGCAGGAAGCTCCGGTCATTATCAGCATGCCTGTTCTGAAACGACACTTTGGCGGTCAAATGTCGAGTGCCTTAAAAAACCACTTCGGTTCAGTCTATGGGGCCCATCGTTGGTTGGCTCACGGCACCTTACAGACCGACCGTGACTACTACGACCGAAAATTGGCCGAGTTTGCGTCCGCAGTGCGCCCTGAACTCACGATCACCGACGTTCGATCCATTCAAGCCGTCTCCGGACCTTTCATACAACCGGATACGAAAATTGTTGAAGGTGTGAACCGTCTGATCATTTCAGGCGATATGATCGCTGCAGATGTGGTGGCAATGGATTTGGTAAAGAAATACGATGATACCTTCACGCCGACCAACGAGGCCATTGTTCGGCGACAACATGAGCATGCGGAAGAGCTAGGCCTTGGAACCAGTGACCTCTCTAAGTGCGAAATCATCGAGCTCAAAGTTTAGTTGACGACCACCCTT
>JAQYVS010000387.1 GCA_030145365.1 Desulfofustis sp.
AGTTCGGTGACCGTCGTTTTACCGTTTGTTCCGGTTACTGCAATCACCGGTGCTTTGAACTTATCAGATGCTAGCGCAAGTTCACCAAGAATCGGAATTGCCAACTCGCTTGCCCGTATTAGGGCCGGATGATGATAATCAACGCCGGGGCTGACAATAATAATCTCAGCCAGGCCCAGAAATTCAGCACTATGGCCCCCACCTTCAAAATTAACCGAACAATCATCAAGCAGTTCCTGCTGTTTTGTGCTGAGCTCGGTTCGAGTTTGCATATCAGATACCAGGACATTGGCTCCGCATTTGTGGAGATAGCGGACCAGAGCCTGCCCGGCTCGACCAAATCCGACAACGGCGACGTTTGTTCCCTGCTCTATGATTGTCTGTTTGTTCATCAACGCAGCTTCAATGTTGCTATTGCCAAAAACCCTAAGATTATCGATACAATCCAAAACCTTACAACCACCTTGGTCTCATGCCAGCCTTTTTTTCTAACTGGGGCTGAAACGATGCCATCAAAAATATCCGTTCGCCCTTATAAACCATCTGCGAGATTACTCACATGCCACTCTGTTGAGCATTGGAATAAATATCCTCGAGCTTGCCAGCACATTGTTGATCATACTGTTTGTTTTTTCTGCAAAGTCCCACCCAGGCCGCACCCAATACAAAACCAATACTTGCCGATATCCAACCAACGATTAAATAAGTCATAAGCCTCCTTGATTGCTATGCGTTTCGTTGACTGATACGTGACATCTTCACCCATTTGTTCAGAAATGCAGCCATGGCCTGCCCTGCGTAACTGAAACCAAGAACCGCGAAACCGACGACCGCCATTGTCTCCCCTATCGTTTCCCGTGCTGCCATCAGCGCAGCTTTAACGTTGCGATGGCCAAGAACCCAAGAATTATCGAGACGATCCAGAATCGGACCACGACCTTGGTTTCATGCCAGCCTTTTTTTTCGAAATGGTGATGAAACGGAGCCATAAGAAAGATCCGCTTGCCCTTGGTCATCTTGAAATAACCGACCTGCATAATCACCGACAGCGCCTCCATGACGAAAATGCCGCCGACAATTGCCAGCAGGATCTCCTGCTTGATTATCACGGCGATGGTACCGAGTGCACCACCAAGCGATAATGAGCCGACATCTCCCATGAACACTTGGGCAGGATAAGCGTTATACCAGAGAAAACCGAGGCAGCCCCCAACCATAGCTCCGCAGAACACCGCCAGCTCACCGCTGCCGGGAACATAGTGAACCTGAAGATATTCGGAGATAACTATATTTCCTGCAATATAGGAAAAGACAAGATACACCGCCGCCGAGACAACGGTCGGTCCGGTGGCCAGACCATCAAGGCCATCGGTCAGATTCACCGCATTTGATGCCCCGACAATGATGATGATGGCAAAGATCACATAGAACCAGCCCAGATCCGGTCTGATATTCTTCAGAAACGGGATACTGAGATGCCCGTCAAAACCGGGACTGAGGAAAATAAAAAGCCCGACAGCCCCGGCTCCAAAAAGTTGCAGCAGAAGTTTGACGCGGGCACTTAAACCGGCACTGCTTTTTTTACTGATTTTTTGGTAGTCATCAAAGGCACCCACCATTCCAAAGAAGGCGGTTACAAACAGCGTAAGCCAGACATAGGCATTGTCCAGCCGCGCCCAGAGCAGAGAAGATCCGATGATTGCCGAAAGGATCAACAAACCACCCATGGTCGGCACTCCCTGTTTCGCCATGTGCGTCTCCGGACCGTCGTCGCGAATAACCTGACCGATTTGGAACTTCTGCATGGTCCGAATGAACCAGGTGCCGAAAATAATGACGATGAGAAAAGCGGTTACCGCCGCCAAAATACTGCGAAAGGTGATATATCTGAAAACGTTAAACCCGATGAAGCTTGTATGCAGTGGGTAAAGTAGATGATAAAGCATAGCTATTGTTTAACGTCCTAACATTGTTTCATAATTTGATCAACCACAGTATCCAGCGCCAATCCCCTTGAGGCTTTCACCAAAATCCAATCCTGGGGTTGCAATTGGCCATTCTGCATCAGCTCGCCGACCCAGTCAATCACCTTTTCTTTATTGGTGAAAATTCTGATCCGCGAAGCTTCCATACCGGCCTCCAGAGCTCCCTGTTGGATCTGTTCAGAAAAATTTCCTACTAAAGCCAGATAGGAAATTTGTGCCTCCCCAGCCACAGTGCCAATTTGCTGGTGTAACTCGGCACTGGTCTCTCCAAGTTCAAGCATATCTCCTATAATCGCCATCCGGTTACGCGCCGATAAATCGGCAAGCGTTCTGAGACCGGAGGCCATGGCAGCCGGATTTGCATTATAGCTGTCATTGAGAACGTGTAATCCACTGGGTGAGCTGAGGTGTTGCATCCGATTGGTCGTCGACCTGAAAGCTTGCAACCCTTCCACGATATGGTCAAAGTCCATTCCGGCTGCATGGCCGATCGCTGCCGCCGTACAGCTGTTGACTGCATTATGCAGCCCTGGGGTATGAACCATGATGTGACGGCTTTGCTGCTCAACGTGCAGGATGAAGCTGAGGTGACCATTCTCATCGGTCTCAACTTTTTCAGCCCAGACCTGCGGGTTATGGCTCACCCCCTGCCTGGTTACTGCAAATCCCACCGTTTTATTCCTCTTGTTCTGTTTACTCAGCCTGACAACATGTTCATTATCAAAGTTAACCACATGGGTTGCCTGCTGATTACTATTTTCAAACAATTCGCCTTTGGCCGAGGCAACACCCGCTATATTGCCAAGTCCCTCCAGATGAGCTTTATACACATTGGTGATGCAGCATATATCGGGATCGGCAATCTGCGTGAGCCTGGCTATTTCACCCGGACAATTCATCCCCATCTCCAGAACCAGGCCCCGATGATGGGCTGATACCGGAAGAAGTGACAGCGGCAAACCAATCAGATTGTTGAAATTACCTGTCGTTTTCAAAACCCGATCGGCGGGTTTGTCAATCTGATCGGGCCAGCGTGCACTAAAGATTGCCGCCGTCATTTCTTTCACAGTTGTCTTTCCGCAGCTGCCGGTCAAACCGACGACAATCGGGTTGTTGAGACTTTTGATCTGATTTCGCCGATAATGGGCCAGATCTCCGAGGGCTGTCAGGGTATCCGTCGTCTGGACACAACAAATATCGTCTTGCCTTGGTTTGTCTTCCGAAATAATCAGGCATCGAGCTCCGTTGTCAATGGCGGTATCAATAAAATCATGGCCATTAAAAACATCGCCAGTCAGCGCCACAAAAATATCGTTGTTACCTATGGTCCTGGTGTCGGTGGAAACATTGGCTAATACTGCTTTTTGTTTGCTGTTCACAACAGTGCCTTTAGATGCTGCAGCCAGGCTATCAGGGGTCCAGGCAAGACTGCTCATCTGGGCAGCCAGAACGTCATCAAAGAATCTTCGTTGTGAACCGTTGATCTGGTATTTTTCATGTCCTTTACCGGCAATCAGGACAATGTCACGGGAAGTTGATGAAGTGACACCCCTCTGAATTGCTGTAGCTCGATCCCCGATTTCAAGATATCCTTTTTCGTTTTGGTCTCTTTTTATAAGCCAGTCAACTGTCTGGGGTTTCAATCCTGCTTGTTCAACCCCTGAAATAATAGCCTGCCTGATTTGTTCAGGTTCTTCATCACGGGGATTGTCATCAGTGACAATGATCAGATCGGCTAATTGAGCAGCTATCCTGCCCATTAACTCACGTTTCGCCTGGTCTCGATTGCCACCGCAGCCCACCACACAGATCAAATTGTCATGAGCCAGATCTTTCAAGGCCAGAAGCACCTTCTCCAGGGCATCTGGTGTGTGGGCGTAATCAACAATAACGTGTGGCTGTCCCTCTGGCTTTTCGGCAAGTTTTACCGATTCGATACGGCCGGGTGCTCCTATTGCCTTTCCCAGGAATTTTGTGATGTTAGCCGGGTCGAGTCCCAAAACGGCAAGGCTTCCAAAAGCAGTCAGGAGATTCGTTATATTGAAACTTCCAATCAACCGAGATTCAATCAGGTGTCTTGTTCCATTTTTATCGCAGCAGTTGAAGGAAACACCCGAGATTGTGGACGTGGAGTCTTCGGCCCGGTAATCTGCTAATGCCGAAGTACCGCAGCTCACGGTTTTCAATGTAAGCGACCTGCACAGATCGATGACCTGATCCGGGAACGAGTCGTTCCGG
>JAQYVS010000145.1 GCA_030145365.1 Desulfofustis sp.
GATAATGAACAGGCTCCTGGTGTACCAGGTGCCAATTAAATTATCTGAAGAACGTTTGCAGCAGATAGATGCAGCCATGGAAAAGGCTGCAGCAGAAATCACAAGCTGATATTGTCGCATCTATTTCGGAGTCTCCTTGCAGTCGCTTACCTGTAGCAGGAAACCCCGCATATTATTATATAGCCGGGTTTACTGCTTTTCATATATAAAAATATCTCAACTTGTTGCCCATATCTTTCAGTTTAGATCTCAATATGATATAAAAATGAACGCTTTACTTAAACATACAGCAAATATGTTTAAGTTTTAGTGCAGGATGGGAAAATGAATATAAGTTGCAGTTAAGTTTAGTCAACATATCCACCATCCGCATATCTGTAATGACGAGATCTAGATCAATCTCTTTGACAATTTTCATCCCTTCTTCGCCACATTGTGCAGTGAAGACATCATATCCTTCTTCTTGAAGAAGTTCGGTTAAAACGATCAAATAATTAGGCTCGTCATCTACAATTAGGATGGTTTTCATTTCGAAATTGAATGTTTAATACCGCCATGTCAAGCGGTTCAAGTTAATATTGCACAGTTACATAATAGTGGTACATTTGTTTTGAGCAATTAAGCAAATCGAGGGGGCACATGGCAAGTTTATTTTCCCGGAGTGAACACACCTTTCATATACCAGTGATGGGAACTGGATTTACAATCGACACTCCCCTTTGTGTGGCAAAATACGGGATCTCCTCGGTAATCTCGCTGGTGGATGACGTCCTCATTGAGCAGATGCGCAAATTCCACTGTTATCGGGAGGGCGAACCATATGAAGAAATTTCAAGCCGTGATGAGGATGCCCGTGCACGCAGAATAACAGCCTATTTAAATCTTGTTGACTGTTTGGTTCAACGTCAAGTTGAGGCATTACAATCATCTCCTTTTCAACCCGGCAGCGAAATAATGCAATATTATGAAATGCTGCCTGAGAATCTGCTTAAACAAACATTGCAGGATTTACTTGCCGCAACCGATCCCGAGAAAAAATCCAGGTTAGGAGACCTACTCCGCAGGCATGTAGTTCCCGGCAGTATCGACGTGAATATCATGACCAAGCTTGATCGTGATATATACCGGAGCGGCAAGAAACTTGCGCCAGAGTTCTCCGACGCCATGGCGGCCCTCCGTGGTTATGCCAACAGTTCCTTAGAGTCATCCATTATTTTCTCCGCCGGTATCAATCGACGGCTCTATAACTACATCACCAGATTTGACGATTTTTATCCGAACAAAGACGGCATTATCAAAAAGAAAATTGTCCTGAAGGTGAGCGATTACCGTTCTGCTGAAGTGCAGGGTAGGTTCTTAGCCAAACGGGGGTTATGGGTTTCCGAATATCGCATCGAATCGGGGCTCAACTGCGGCGGGCATGTATTTGCCTCAAAGGGGCAGCTTTTAGGTCCGATCCTGGAGGAGTTTAGACGGAAGAAGAAGGAACTAATAAAAAAATTAAATGTGATTTATGCCAAGGCTATTTCTTCTCTGGATCGGCCCTGGAATAATACACCCCGGGAGATGCGAATCACTGTACAAGGCGGTATTGGCACTGCCGACGAGAACCAATTTCTGTTAAAATATTTCGAGGTCGACTCCACTGGTTGGGGCACCCCTTTCCTGCTCGTGCCAGAGGTTGTCAACCTTGATGAGATGCATTTGGAAAAACTTATTGACGTCTCACCCGATGATGTTTTCATGAGTGACGCATCGCCGCTCGGCATCCCCTTTTGGAACCTGAGAGCATCCGCCAGTGAGGAGGCGCGACGCCGCCGGATCGAGGAAGGCAAACCGGGAAGTTCCTGTCCCAAGGGTTTCGTTGCATCCAATACGGAATTCACCAAGCGCCCGATCTGCGTTGCTTCCCACGCCTACCAAAAGCGTAAGCTCCAGCGCCTGCCTGATGAAGGGCTTTCTTCAAAACAACTTCCCTGGATACGGGAATCTATTCTTGCCAAATCCTGTATCTGCCATGACCTGGCCGGCAGTGCAACTTTAAAGAACAATATTGACCCGGACGCCACGCCCGCGGTCTGCTGCGGTCCCGGCATTGTGGATTTCTCGAAAATAGTCACTCTGGAGGAGATGGTGAATCATATTTACGGCAGGCTGTCCCTGCTGACAAATGCAGACCGCCCGCACATGTTCATACGGGAACTCGGCCTCAACATAGACCGCCTGCGCCATGAAATAGAAAGGTTTTCAGTTGGGGTTTTGGCAGTCACACCAAAATATTTTCAGGAATTCAAAGCTAACCTGCTCAAAGGCATCGAATACTACCAGGATCTCGCCGATCAGTTTGTCGAGGAACA
>JAQYVS010000038.1 GCA_030145365.1 Desulfofustis sp.
GCTGCGCTATGTATTGACAAAGTTTCGAAAGATGCTGATCGACCATCCTAAGGTATCACCAGAACGTCTGCGCGTGCGGTTTATTCGCTTTGGTGATACTTCCCTGGACATAGAGGTTTTTGCATACATCCGTACCAACGATTACCCCGAATATTGGGCTATCCGAGAAGACCTAAATCTCCGAATTATGGACATTGTAAAAGAGGCGGGGACGGGCTTCGCGTTTCCGTCTCAGACAACTTATTTCACCAAAGACACTGGTTTGGACGCTGAAAAAGGTCGGATGGCCGAGGATCAGGTCGAGGATTGGCGAACAAAAGGCAAGCTGCCTTTTCCAGAATTTGATAAAGAATGACAAATGGAGTTTGAGGATATTCTCGGTTATCCACCCAAAGGATCTCCGCACCACGCAGACCAAAAGGAAATATCTGAAGTCAATAGAGATCAGAAGACATCGCGACCCGGATCCCGATTAAGCTCAGCCAAGTACTGGCGCTGGAAACGTTTAAAGGGAGGATAATTACCTATGCTAAGAATTCTACGTCTCTCATTAGTCCTGCTGGCTGCCCTGACCCTTTTGGCTGGTTGTTCCTTCGGACCCAAGCAGTTGAAGGACGGACGGCAAGCTTACAATGAAGCAGTACGTATTTCGTCTGACCAGGAACTGCTTCTTAACATAGTCCGACTGCGCTATCTGGACACCATAGAGTTTCTGGGTACAAATTCCATCAACGCTCAGCTCTCTTTTTCGGTGACCTTGGGTGGCGCTACAGGTAAAGAGCAAGGCGCAACCACGAACTTGGGATTAGGCGAAGTCACCTGGTCCAGCCGGCCTACGTTTACGTTCACGCCTCAGCGGGGCAAGGAATTCGCCAAGACCTTGGTGACTCCCGTTCCACTGCCGATTCTTATCGATCTCGCATCCTCCGACTGGCCAGTATCGGTGCTCTTTCAGCTGCTGGTGCAAAATATGAACGGGCTAACCAATACGCCAGGAACGGTCACTAAGGAGTTTATGGAACTCATTAGTCTGCTGGATCAGTTCCAGGTTCGGGCAGACCTCTATTTCGGGTCCGTGACGCGCAGAGATGTGCTCTCAGATCCGATACCCGTGTCTCAGGTATCAGGTTCCGATTTGGTGGAAGCAGCCAAGGCGGGCTATCGCTTCCAGCGCAATTCCTCCGGTGACGCGTTCATCCTAACAACAGAGCAAAAACTGCGTGCTCTGTATATATCTCAGGATGCAGTGGATCGCGACAGGCTTTTCGAACTGCTCCGTTTGGATACTCAAAATGCCCGATACGTAATGATCCTGGAAGGCGCACAAACCGATGAAGACAAAAGCAAGACGGACCACATCGCCATCGACACGCGATCGGTTCTCGACGCACTCGTCTATCTGGCCGGGGGGGTCGAAATCCCTGCATCCCATCTCGATAAGGGATTTACAGTGTCGGAATGGCCGGTCCCGGGGATGTCATCCCAGGGACTTCCCGGTTTCTTCCAGGTCCGATCGTCGAAAGATCAGCCGGAATCCTCCTTTGCTGTTCGGCATCGGAATCACTGGTTTTACTTGGCAGACAACGATGTGAAGAGTAAAAGTACATTCCTGATACTTGCCGAGTTGCTGCGCCTGGCACTCTCACCCGGCGAAGGGAAAGCTCCTGTGCTCACGCTTCCGGTGGGCGGCCCTTAATGATGATACGGTCGCAGGCGCCAGCATCGGACTGATGTACAACTGGTTGTTTGTAACCCCCCAGTCCGAGTCAAGCAACGTTTCCATATTGCCCATGGTGGTCAACGGCGGCGCCGGTCTTACGTTAACTATTTCAGATGCTGAGAACACCGGGTCCAAAACCAAAAGCTCTTCTTTTAAATCCCGAAAATCTCGCTACAATTTTATCTTTGGTCCGGCTTATCTGCAAAAAAATGAAATTACGGTTCCTTCAGATACCGGCAGCACATTTGATCTGGCAAATTTTGAAAAAAATCAATGATCCTACAACCACAGCTACAATCGATATCGCTTTCTATCTCAATGATCGCAATGAAGTGTCTCTTTATTTCGCTCCTTTCGAGTCTCGGGACCAAGGTTCGTTTACCAATCCCGTGTCATTTGCGGGTCA
>JAQYVS010000041.1 GCA_030145365.1 Desulfofustis sp.
CCGGAACACTATGCGATAGATATGGCGGCAGGCCATCGCTATAAGGATCTGGTTAACCATGAGTTAGCCATCCGCAAGGACGCTGGATTTCCTCCGTTTAACAGACTGGTTTTCGTACTTGTGGAGCACTTGGAAGAACAGCTGGTCAGAGCGTTAAGCGGAAAGATTGTTTCCGCAGTCCAAACCTGGTGCCACCAAAATGATCCGGGCAGGAGTTTGAGCGTGCTCGGTCCTGCTCCAGCACCATTGGAAAAATTGCGGGATCGGTATCGCTGGCAGATTTTGATCAAAGGTACAGATCTTACTATCCTTCACGCTCTGACCGAACATCTGGTAACGAATTATACGAACAAAGGGGAGGCAAGGGTAATCGTAGATATCGATCCAGAAAATATGCTTTGATGAGAAGAGAAATCCACAGAGAGCTCGACTCTCTTAAGACTGGACAAGAGATGCAGTAAATGCTTTTAGTTCATTCCAATCCGAGATCTCATAGAGTCTGCGTCTAATGGCCGAGCAACCACTGTACCCCTTAAAATATCTCCCCAGATGGTTTTTAATTGCTCCCAGACCACGTGCAGGGTGATCGGTATTTTCTTCAATCAAATGCAGATGTCTGATAACTGTGGGAACAATTGACTCGAGAAATTCAGGCCGGCCTGCCCGGGAAAAAACCCATGGGTTGCCAATAGCAGCTCGACCGATCATTACACCGTCGCAGCCAGAAGAAGAAATACGATCAAGTGCTTGCTCGTAGCTGTTGATGTCGCCGTTGCCTAGTACCGGTATGGAGACCGCTTCTTTCACCTTTTTTACAATTTGCCAGTCAGCCCTACCGGAAAATCCCTGCTTCCATGTACGGCCATGGACAGCTATGGCTGAGACGCCATTTGCTTCAGCCATCAGTGCGTATTCCTCTGCGCAGAGCGATTGCTGACTGGGGCCGGATCTTATTTTAATGGTTACGGGGCAGGGACTGCTAGCAACAGTTTTGCGAACGATCTTTTCGGCTAGATCAATATCAGTCATCAATGCAGCTCCGGCGCCTCGTTTTGTCACCTTTTTCACCGGGCACCCCATATTGATGTCTATGAAATCGGGACTGTATTCGCCGACAATGGCTGCCGCCTCAGCCATGATCGAAGGATCGGCTCCAAAAATCTGAAATGATACCGGTCTTTCTTCTTCGATGCTTGCCAGCATCGCCAATGTTCTATCCTGGCGATAGACAAGACCATGGGAACTGATCATTTCAGAGACACATAAACCGGCACCGAATTCCCGACACAATAGACGAAACGGCAGATCGCTATAGCCTGCTAGAGGAGCTAGAATAAGGCGATCGGTGATTACCTGGTCAGCAATTGATAACATCGGTATATCGTTAATATATGAAAATCGGGTCTTAGAGGATTTTGGGCTAGATCAAAAAAGCCGGCTCCTGAAAAGGAGCCGGCTGGGATAGGGAACTGCGATTTTTACTGCTTTGAAATTTCGACCAGAGACCTCTGGTATATTTTCTGGGCGATATCTTCGATAATGATGTCCATCGCTTCATCTAAGTTGTCTCTAGTTTCAGCTGCATCTAAAGTGATTCTATAACTCTGCCGCCAGGTTTCCGCTGGTATTTCAATCAAGGTACTACCCGTTGCCAAATCCTTGAAGATATACCGAACTTTCAGGGTAAGCTTTACATCTGAAGCTGTGTTTGTGGCATCGAAGGCAAGACTTGGTACATTCATGGAGATGATCTCGCCGGCTAGAATAAAATCTGCTCCTTCCTTGGTTTTGGTGACCTTCAAGGACCTCGATTTCTGATACCATTTAAGCAGCTCCTGGTACATCTTAGCATCGAGCTGCTGATCACTGGTTCTGTTCTTCCAGTTGGTGACGTAAATTGTTTTATCAGGACCGGAATAAACGTATGGGTTACGGTATCCGCATCCTGCTAGAAAAACAGTAATTACCGAAAGAACGAGTATCCAGCGTATGATCAGTTTCAAAGCAGACTCCTTATGTGAACGGTGATGATAAAGTAACCCTCTGGCAGCATTGATATAAATTAGTATTAAACGACAATATTAACAAGTTTCTTCTGAACGACAATAACCTTTTTAATTGGTTTTTGGTCGATAAATTTAAGGAGCTTTTCATCGGCCAAGGCCGCTTCTTTCAATGTCTCATCATCTATATCAGCTCTGACTGACAGGCGTGAACGGACTTTGCCGTTAACCTGCAGGACTATGGTCAACTGTTCTTCGCGAGCTTTTTCTTCGTCGTAATCTGGCCAGACTTGATTCTCGATTGGTGCATCCGCTGCAAGCTGCATAATATGCCACATTTCAGCGCTGAAATGAGGAACCATTGGATACAGCAGGATCAACATATTTCTGATGGCTTCTGCTGCTGTGTCACGGCTAAATTTTGGCTTGCTGCCGGATGCATCTGAAGCTGAAAGCATATTGAACAATTCCATGACGGCACTGATAGCGGTATTGAAATGAAAATCGTTTTCAATATCAAAACTGACTTTCTTTATAGTCTGATGCATCTTTCGGGAGAGATCGGTATTAGCAGGTGTTGTTGGGGCGCTGCCATTATCTGAGTCGTTTGAGCCCGCAAAGTCCTGGATATATCTATACACCCTGTTAAGAAACCTGTTTGCACCCTCAACACCTTGGGCATTCCATTCAAGATCACGTTCGGGTGGAGCGGCAAAGAGGCTGAAAAGCCGAACGGTATCCGCACCGTATTGCCTGATAAGCTGGTCTGGATCTACTACGTTGCCTTTTGATTTTGACATTTTGGCGCCGTCTTTAATCACCATGCCCTGAGTGAGCAGGTTAGTAAACGGTTCAGCAATTTCCAGATAGCCGAGATCGCGCAGGACCTTGGTGAAAAATCGTGAATAAAGCAGGTGCAAAATGGCATGTTCCACTCCGCCGATATATTGATCCACCGGCAGCCAGTAGGACGCTTTATCTTGATCAAGAGGAGTATCATTGCTGTCGGGGCAGGAAAACCTGGCAAAATACCATGACGATTCTACAAACGTATCCATGGTATCGGTTTCTCTTTCGGCATTGATGCCGCAGATGGGACAGCTGGTTTTGATAAATTCCGGGCGATGACTGAGAGGTCTGCATTCGTCGCTGCTGGTGTCTGGATCTTCAGGCAACAAAACAGGAAGTTCATCGGTAGGTACCGGCACGATACCGCACGTTTTACAATGGACGATCGGGATCGGGGCTCCCCAGTATCGTTGACGGGAAATACCCCAATCCCGCAACCGATAGGTTGTATGGGCTTTACCGAAATTACTTGCCAGGGCGAATTCTATAATTGCCGATTGAGATTCCAGTGAATCAGATCCTGAAAAACCACCTGAATCAAATAGAATACCGGGAACAGTTGAGGCATCTTCCATTTCAGCCGGATTAATCACCTGTCCTTCAGGGATAACCACAGGCTTGATTGGCAGATCGTATTTACGTGCAAACTCAAAATCTCTTTGATCATGAGCGGGAACGGCCATAACGGCACCGGTTCCATATTCCATCAATACAAAGTTGGCAACGAAGACCGGAACTTGTTCCCCGTTGAAGGGGTTCAGGCAGTAACGCCCGGTAAATATACCCTTTTTCTCTGGTTCCTCATGAATGCTCTGTCTTTGTTTTTCCTGGACAATCCGCTGGATAAAATCTTTTACTTCTGTTTCGTTATCAGTTCCCGTCAGAATGGTTTGTAAAAGAGGGTGTTCCGGGGCAAGCGACATGAAGGTGACACCAAATATGGTATCGGGACGAGTGGTGAAGATTGAAACAACCTCCTCGGATCCCACCAGTTTGAAATCGCAGGAGAGTCCAGTCGATTTGCCAATCCAGTTGTTCTGCATGGTTGCAACTTTTTCCGGCCAGCCGGAAAGTGCTTCTAAATCATCAATCAGTTCATCGGTATAATCGCTGATTTTGAAAAACCAGCCGTTCATATTTCTGGCTTCCACCAATTCATCGCAACGCCAGCAGGCGCCGTCTATAACTTGTTCGTTAGCCAGAACGGTTTGACAGGTCTCGCACCAGTTGACCGTGGTTACCCTTTGATAGACAAGGCCCTTTTCGTACATTTCGATGAAGAGTTTCTGTTCCCAGCGATAATAATCCGGGTCACAGGTGGCAAATTCGCGTTGCCAGTCGTAAGAGAGGCCGAGCTGTTTCAGCTGGGACCGCATATAATCGATGTTTTCGTAGGTCCATTTAGCCGGATGGGTGTTATGTTTCTGCGCTGCATTTTCAGCAGGCAGCCCAAAGGCATCCCAACCCATCGGATGCAACACGTTATATCCACACAGTCTTTTATATCGGGCCACCACATCCCCGATGGTGTAATTCCTCACATGCCCCATATGAATGCGTCCAGAAGGATATGGAAACATCTCAAGAACGTAGTATTTTTCTTTTGTCTCGTCTTCCAAAACACTATAGGACTGATTTTCTTCCCAAAACCGCTGCCATTTACTCTCAACACCCTTAAAATCGTATCGATTCGTTGACTGGCTTGCGTCACTCATATGTTTCCTCGATTTGCTCAAAGAGAACTGTTTAAATATAAAAGATTGGAATCTTTTTAATTATGGGGATCGTCATACTTACTCAGGTTTTCAAACATGGTATATTCTTTTTTGAAATACAGACGGGTCATTCCTGTGGGACCGTTACGCTGTTTACCAATTATAATTTCAGCAATACCCCTGTCGGGGTTGTCTTCTGATTTATCATAAACCTCATCTCGATAGATAAAACAGATTACGTCGGCATCTTGCTCAATGGCACCGGATTCTCGTAAATCTGCCATCATCGGGCGTTTATCGGTTCTACTTTCAAGACCTCGGTTTAATTGGGATAAAGCCATAACCGGAACGCTGTATTCCTTAGCCACAGCTTTTAAAGATCGGGAGATATCAGAAATTTCCTGGGTACGGTTCTCAGTATTACGTCCCCTCATCAATTGCAGGTAATCAACGACAATCAGACCAATATCATGCTGGGCAGCAAGCCGTCTGATTTTGGAGCGCATCTCAAGAACGGAGAGCGCCGGAGTGTCGTCAATGAAGATTGGAGCGTCGGAGAGCATACCGACCGCTCTGTTGAGATGGGGCCAATCCTCTGTCTGAAGTCTGCCGGTTCTTATGCGCTGGGAATCAATTCGACCCACGGAACTGAGCAATCTCATGGCCAGCTGTTCTTTGGACATCTCAAGGCTGAAAACTGCGACCCCTGTTTTATCTACGAGCGCTGCATGCTGAGCAATATTTAAGGCAAGGGCTGTCTTTCCCATGGAAGGTCTGGCAGCAAGCACGATAAGGTCCGAGTCCTGCAACCCGGCAGTCAATTTGTCGATTTCACTATAGCCTGTCGGAACTCCCGTTATCAGTTCTTTTCTGGCGTATAGTTTCTCTACCATTTTGAAGCTTTCCGGAACGATTTTCTTTAGAGGCGTAAAAACATTTGCGCTTTTCTTACCAGCAATATCAAAAATGGATTGTTCAGCTTCATCAACCAGTTGGTCTATATCGTCCTGCTCCTCGTAACAACGATTGGCAATATCACTACTGGTGGTTATGAGATTTCTCAAGATGGACTTCTGCTTGATGATACGCGCATAGGAAATAATATTAGTTGTTACCGGGACAACCGAAGTGAGGGAGGCTAGGTAAGAGGCACCGCCGACTTTCTCTAGTTGGTTAGTATCAATGAGAAAGCTGGATAAAGTTACCAGATCCTGAGGTTCGCCCCGATCAAATAACTCTGTCATAGCCTCAAAGATAATCCGGTGAGCTTCACGATAAAAATCGGCAGCGGATATGTAATCATTCACCTCCACCAGACCATCATCTCTTAATAATACTGAGCCTAATACAGACTGCTCCGCATCAATATTGTGCGGAGGAATCCGGCTTCCTGATGGTCTCTCCGGGGAAGATGCGGAGTGGAAAATGTCGTTCATCTATATGTCTTCAGTGAAAAAGATAGTAAATCTGTTACCTGGCCTGAGAATTATGAAAAAGATATTTTCATCATGGTTTGTTTAATATTTTAAGATATTTATCACAAATTCCTCCGGCTTCTCTACCGACTCAACCCATGAAAGGTGCAGGCTAATATACTGGCGGGAATGTGTCAAAAAAAACACACCGGGAATTGAAAACCCAAGGTGTGTTTTTTATTCGGATCAGAATGAGAAAAGAAGTGTAAACGGAGCTAACCTTCGTTTCCTTACCTGAAATAATTATTCTGCCTGCTGAGGTGTTACGTTGATGATGATTTCTGCTTCAAGATCAAAACCAACTTTTATCCCCACCTTCTTTTCACCCAAGGTTTTGATCGGTTCGGGAAGAAAAATATTTCTCTTATCTACTTCGATCTTTTTCTCGCTCAGTCTCTCATAGATATCGTTAACACTGACTGAACCGAACAATTTATCATCTTCACCTGCCAGTTCTACAAATTCCAATGTAATACCAGAGAGTTTTTTCAAGAGTTTTTCAGCTTGCTTCTGTTCTTCTCCACGCCTGGCTTCAATGATGGCCTTATTCTTTTCAAGGGCCGCCAGGTTTGATTCATTTGCCTGTACGGCTTTACCTTGTGGCAGCAGATAATTTCTTGCAAAACCCGGTTTTACTTTGACGACATCTCCTTCTCTGCCAAGAGAATCTATAGTTTCTTTAAGTATCAGGTCCATGT
Organism: Desulfofustis sp.; assembly: GCA_030145365.1. Taxonomy (GTDB): domain Bacteria; phylum Desulfobacterota; class Desulfobulbia; order Desulfobulbales; family Desulfocapsaceae; genus JABDQA01. Next base: position 6,741 of record JAQYVS010000041.1, read on the forward strand.
TTGACTCCTTATAGTGTTAAGACCGCTACATGGGCCTTAAATTTATTGTTTATCTATGTGATCGTGATCTTTGCTATCTTCCTGGTTCTTTTTTAATCGTCTGAGATCGAGCCAGACGTCTCCGATGCCGATTATGATCAGCAATGCAGTTCCAAAAGATTGGAAAAGCATCATTGCGTACAGAAAAAACCTGAGCACCTGGGGGACATTCCATCTGTGCATGAAAAAACTCAGAACGGAAAAACCCTGGAACAGATAAATCAGGCTTAAACAGATCAGAATATTGATGCCGGTGATTCGCAATGGTGTTACCGGTATCAAAGTTATCAGAGCCGCAGCTATGAGGACCCAGATCAGCTTATCGGGCAGTTTCCAGCTTTGATGATCGGGCCAAGGGCGGTAATCGGTAAATTTAAGAACCAGCTTATTACCGAAGAGCATGGTTGACCAGACAATCAGCAAGATCAGACTGGTCATAATTGACGGAAGGATCTTTGGAAAAATCGTTTTCATTTGATAGAACGATTGTTCCAACAACGCCATGGTGTCAGGCGCTATGGTTTCACTCTGACGATAATAAGCAAGCGCTTGTTCAACGTCGTGATCAAGGCTACCCAGAAAGCTGCTGATCGGATTGATTCCGGTAAGAGCAGTTTGAGCGGTAAGCAGTAAAATCCAGAATGATCCGAGCAGGACAGCAGCCTTGAATCCGGATAATGCTGGTGAATCACTGCGGAATCCTGATTGAGCCAGACTGTAACCCACTCCTATCAGAGTCGAGGTGAAAATAACCAACCCCAATGAGGATATGAATCCACCAATCACTGCAGCAAGAAAAAGACCGGCGATGATAAAACGAAAACCAAAGCGCCAACGGTATAGATAAAAAAGCACGGTCATCGGTATGGTAAAAAAGATCCAACCGAACATGGTGATTTGAGCCGTTGGTAACAACAGAACCAGAGCAAAAAACAAAATGTAAACCACGCTCTTGCTACCGGTCTTGTTGTTTTCAGCTTCGAATGACACGGGTACCCCAGCCATATTTTGTATTTAGCTCTGGGTGTTACCTGAATAAGGAAGCAGAGCGATTTGTCTGGCTTTTTTTACCGCTGAACAAAGCTGGCGCTGATGTTTCGCACAGGTTCCAAGGATTCTTCGAGGGATGATTTTCCCACGTTCGGTAACATAATTGCGTAATGTTTTTTGATCCTTGTAATCGATGTGTAATTCTTTATCGACACAGAACCTGCAGATTTTTTTTCGCGAAAACAGTCTCTTCTGTGGTCTTACAGCCATTGTATAACTCCTTGGTAGTATAGAAAAGTATGGAAATTCCTGGAACAGGTTATTGAGCAGTATCTTCAGCGGGAACTTCCTTGCTGGGAACTTCCTTACTGGAAACTTCCTTGCTGGGAACTTCCTTACTGGAAACTTCCTTGCTGGGAACTTCCTTAGAAACCTTTTCCGGTTTTTCGGATTCTTCAGTTTCATCTTCCGTTTCGAGAGCGACTGCCTGGGCAGCAGCTTCAGTCTGAGCAGCGCTGATTTCCTCTGCGGAAATTGCGTCGGAAAGTTTCACGGTAAGATACTTGAGAACTGTGTCGTCAATTCGGAATTTTCGTTCAATTTCAGAAACTACGTCGGGAGAGGCGGCAAAATCGCAGAGGACATAGTATCCCTGAAGTTCCTTTTTGATAGGATAGGCAAGTTTTCTCATCCCCCATTTATCCAGGTAAATGATAGCCCCTTCATCGTCAAGGATAAGCTTGTTGGTGTTCTCGACTACTCTAGTGATCTCATCTTCACTCAGGGATGGGCGAAGAATATAGATCTGTTCATACCTTCTCATAAGTTCCTCCTCGTGGACTTATTAATACGGGTTTGTCCCGCAATACGGCCCTCGCTATCCAATGCAGAGAGCGAAGAGGTATAGCTGACACGGATTCGTCACTACGACGAATCTCTAGTTAACATCTAATATATAATAAAAGGTTGTCACTTGGTCAAGAATTTTCCTTGGCAGCTTTTTCGGCCTCCTTGATTTTACGCCACTGGTTTCTTAACGTTTCAGTATCGGATATTGGTTTTCCGCCAAAGACATGAGGATGGCGCCTGATTAATTTTGCATCGACATTTATGATGACATCTTCTAAGGCGAAATGATCGGACTCGTCATGTATTTCAGCTAACATAATGATGAGATAAAGAAAATCACCGAGTTCTTCACAGAGGTTATCGGGATCATGGTTCTCAATCGCAATCAATATTTCCTCAAACTCTTCTACGAGATATTTTTTCAGAGAAGCGGTTGTCTGTTTTTTGTCCCAGGGACAACCCGCTTCACCGCGCAACGTTTTAATTGTTGTGACCAATCTTTCAAAATGAATACGTGTCTGATCCATATCTTGTAACCTTTAGCATGAGGTAACTATATTATAAAACTAGGAAAACTGGTTAAGTCCTTCCAATTGCGATCATTTCCTGTTTAAAAAAACAAACTTAAAGGGTTGACAATAGGGACCTGACCAACTATGTAGTCTATGGCATTTATAAATCACCCCGGAATAAGGGGCAAATATAAAAGCATTGGCCATGAAGGTCCAGTGGTAAAGAACATAAGCAAAGAGGTTTTACAAAGTGATTGATCAAGAAAAAAAACAAAAGCTGTTATTGGAAAAGCATAAAGATATCGCTCGTATCGACCAGGAATCTAAACGGACTCACGGCTGGTACGTGCGGGTTAGATTCAAAGGGAGAACCCATTCAAAGTTTTTTTCAGACCGTAAGTGTGGTGGGCGTTACTCCAGCCTGCTGTCAGCCATTTCCTGGCGTGATCAAACGGAAAGAAAGCTTGGTAAAGCTCGAACCAACAAACATATGGTTACCGTAAGCAACTCAGGGACCGGTGTTGTTGGAGTCAGGCTTAACGATAAGTTGAACCGCTTTGAAGTAAGTTGGGTTACTCCCCAGGGTAAGCAGGGGAAAACATCCGTTTCTATAAAAAAACATGGAAAAAAATCGGCATTTGAACGTGCCTGCGAAATTCGCAGAAACCGTGAAGCCGCTCGACTTGAAGTGTAGCATCGTCTAGCAACAGACCGATACCGGTTGCTTGAAAACCGGTATCGCTCCGCCATAGATAATATGGTTTCCTGTCCTGTTTTCTCCGATATTTGTCCGATCAACATACTAACATCAAATTTTATCCGAATTGCTTGACATAATATTTGAATTGATGGTATATTTTTATGTTATTGTTTAAGTTTTGTTGAACCAGCGAGAATTTAATTTATCAGAGGTTTTATATAATGTATGCGATCGTAAAAACAGGCGGAAAACAATATCAGGTATCCGCTGGTGATCAATTGATGGTGGAGAAGTTGGAAGGCAATATCGGTGACAGTGTTGAACTAGACCACGTCTTACTTGTTGCTGGCGATGGTTCAGTGACGGTGGGTAAACCGGTGGTTGATGGGGCAAAGGTTGTTGCTACTATTACCGAGCAGTCCAAGCACCGAAAAGTTAGGATTTTCAAAAGAAAGAGAAGAAAAGGTTATCGTCTTTCGAAAGGGCATCGTCAGGCTTATACCGCTTTGAAAATTTCAGATATAAGCATCTAGATTTTATGGGATCCATGTTGATCCTTATCATATTCAAGGAGTAAAAAATGGCTCATAAAAAGGCAGGTGGTAGCTCCAGGAACGGACGCGACTCCCAGGGACAGAGAAGAGGGATCAAGAAATTCGGCGGTGAAAACGTTACGGCCGGTAGCATAATTGTAAGACAGCTTGGAACAAGGATTCATCCCGGTACCAACGTTGGCTGTGGCAGGGATTACACATTGTTTGCCAAAGTGGACGGTGTTATTACATTTGAAGAGTTCGGCAAGAACAAGAAACGGGTAAGTGTGTATCCGGCAGTCTAAATGAAATGAATAGAGACTGTAATCTTGCAGTTTCGTGAAATGGAAACGGTCATCACTGCATGTGATGACCGTTTTTTTTTGCAGCAATAGCGTTTGAGGTTGAGATGTCTTTTATCGACAAATCAAAATTTTATGTCAAAGCCGGCGACGGTGGAAACGGTTGTGTCAGTTTCCGAAGAGAAAAGTATGTTCCCAAGGGCGGTCCTAATGGTGGTGACGGAGGGCGCGGGGGGAACGTGATTATCCGATCAACTAGACGCCTGCAGTCTTTAATCGATTTCAGATACCGTTCACATTTCAAAGCAGGGAGAGGCGGTCACGGTCAGGGAAAGGACATGCATGGGGCCAAAGGGGCAGATCTCGTCGTTGAAGTACCGACTGGCTCTATAGTAAAAGATAGCGAAAGTCATCGGGTACTCGTTGACCTAACTGAAGAAGGACAGGAGTTCATTGTGGCTCATTGCGGTAAAGGGGGTCTCGGTAACGCTCATTTTGCCTCCGGGGCGAATCGAGCCCCCCGAATTGCCACCAAAGGAAAAGAAGGAGAAGAGCGCTGGCTGATAATCGAACTGAAATTACTTGCAGATGTCGGCCTTGTGGGATTACCGAATGCAGGTAAATCCAGTCTTCTTGCACAACTTTCAGCAGCCAACCCGAAAATAGGTGACTACCCGTTTACCACCCTTGAACCCCAGCTCGGCGTGCTCAAAGAAAAATTCTCTAGACCCTATATTATTGCAGATATTCCAGGACTCATTAAAGATGCTCATAAAGGAACCGGTCTCGGCCATTCTTTTTTAAAACATATAGAGCGGACATCGATTATCATTCATGTGATTGATATATCGGAAGATAATCATAAAGATAATTTCCATATACTTGAAAATGAATTAAAAAAGTATAAAGAGAGTTTAAGTGACAGGGTTCAATTTGTCGTACTTAATAAGATTGATCTGGTCGATCCTGAAATGGTTGGGGAGATAGCACAAGAATATCTTCAGACAGGAATTGCCACTGTCTGTGTCTCGGCTACCGTTGGACTGGGAATCGCTGAACTGCGGGTAACATTGGTTGAAAAAATGGAAGAGCTGGAAGAGCAGATTGCACAAACGAACCCGGATAGAGACGGGATAATCTCGGATAATGAATGAGATAACACGCCAGGAAGGATTATACCTGCGGCAGACCTTATTTGATAAGTCCAGAAGAATTGTTGTAAAAGTCGGGAGCGCCGTGCTGGCCGATAGGCAAGGACTTGCTTTGGACGTTATTAAAAATATAGGAAAAGAAATATCGTTTCTTCACGACAGCGGTCGTGAGGTTATCGTTGTCAGCTCCGGCGCGGTAGCGGCGGGCAAGACCCGAGTCCAGTTTGCAAACAGCAGCGGGGATCTGGGAATCAAAGAAAAGCAGGCGCTTGCTGCAATCGGTCAGTCGACTCTGATGCAGATCTATGACCAGGTTTTTAGTTCGTTTGACCAGACAATCGCTCAGATTCTTTTGACCCATCAAGATCTTGCCAAACGCCAACGCTACCTCAATGTCAGAAACACCTTGTTTACGCTGTTTAAATTTGGGGTTATTCCTATTATCAATGAGAACGACACGGTTTCTGTTGAAGAGTTACGTCTCGGAGACAACGACATGCTTGGCGCCCATATCTGTAATCTCGTGGAAGCAGATATGTTTATCTGTCTGACCGATGTTGTCGGTATGTATACGGGAAACCCAATTACAGATCCCGATGCTAAACCCATTTACACGGTGGATGAAATAACACCTGAAATAGAAGCTATGGCTGTAAACGTCAAGAGTTCACTGGGTACTGGAGGGATGCAGTCGAAGCTGAAAGCCGCTAAAATGGTTTCATCCGGTGGAGGAAGTTCGTTCATCGGACCGGGACGCGAACCGGAAATACTCCGGAAACTGTTCAGCGGTGAGATGATTGGCACGTTCTTTCTGCCCCACAAAGAGCGAATAAGTGGCAGGAAACGCTGGATCGCTTCTGTTTTAAAGCCCAAAGGCAGTCTGATACTCGATGAAGGTGCCTGCAACGCCTTGGTTATCAAGAAAAAAAGCTTGTTGCCCTCCGGTATTGAACAGGTTGAAGGAAGTTTTGGAGTCGGAGATGCGGTGCATTGTCGCAATCGTCAGGGGCGCTTGATTGCCGTTGGTTTGATAAATTACAGCTCCTCTGATATAAACAAAATTCGGGGATATCATTCACGGGAAATTGAAAATATTCTGGGTTATCGCGACAGTGATGAAGTTGTACATAGAGACAATCTCGTACTTCTGTAAAAGTTAAGGTACCTAATAGGGAGGTGTCGGGAAAATGACGATTGAAAAGACCATACAATTGATGGCTGAAAAGACCAAAACGGCTTCGCAGGATTTGGCAACATTATCCACGGCGATTAAAAATAATGTGCTCAGAGACGTTGCAGAATTGCTGCACGCTCAGAAGAAACAAATTCAGGCAGAGAACGCTAAAGATCTGACAGCTGGGCAAAAACAGGGGCTCTCGGAGCCTATGCTTGATCGCCTTAAGCTGTCAGACAAAGTTGTTGACAGTATGATTTCGGGTCTTGAAGATGTGATCAACCTTCCTGATCCAGTGGGCCGCATTTCCGACATGTCCAAGAGACCAAGCGGTATATCCGTAGGCAGAATGCGGGTACCTCTTGGCGTTGTAGCAATGATTTACGAATCGAGGCCCAATGTAACCATCGATGCTGCTGCACTTTGCTTAAAAGCTGGAAATGGTGTCATCCTCAGAGGTGGTTCTGAAGCGATTCATTCAAATATCATTCTGGCCGGGATACTTCAGCAGGCCTTACAGAAAAACAATATTAATCCTGACGGTGTACAGGTCATTGATACTACCGATCGTGAGGCAATACAGTTTCTGCTGCAACAGGAAGAATCAATTGATCTGATTATCCCCAGGGGTGGCGAAGGATTAATCCGCTTTGTTTCTGAAAATTCAAGAATTCCGGTACTGAAACACTATAAAGGTGTTTGTCATATTTATGTGGATTCTGATGCTGATTTAAGTAAAGCCACACCAATAATAATAAACAGCAAAGTGCAACGGCCCGGTGTTTGCAATGCCTTGGAGGGATTACTTATTCATCGTCATGTGGCTCCTGACTACCTGCCCCGTATTGGAGCTGAATTTGAAAAGGCCGGGGTAGTCATGGTCGGTTGTAATGAAACGGTTGCTTTGTGCCCGAAAGCTGAGGTGGCAACTGTTGATGATTGGGGCACGGAATGGCTTGCTTTAAAATTGTGTGTGAAGGTGGTAGGTTCGGTGGAAGAGGCAAAACACTATATAAGCAGATACGGCTCGCGACATACAGAATCAATCATTACTGAAAACTACAGTACTGGCCAGGATTTTCTTGCAAGTGTAGATGCTTCTGCCGTGATGATTAACGCGTCCACAAGGTTCAATGATGGTGGCCAGCTAGGCCTGGGAACTGAAATCGGCATCAGTACAACCAAATTACATTCCTACGGTCCCATGGGGTTGGAGGAACTGACCACCCGAAAATTTATTGTTTACGGTAGCGGTCAGGTAAGAGACTAATGGTAGGTATTGGGTTACTTGGGGGAACCTTCGATCCTGTTCATAACGGTCACTTGCAGCTTGGTGAAGCTGCCATGCGAAATTTTGGTCTCGACAAAATACTGTTTATCCCGGCAGCACATCCCCCTCATAAAAAAGAAAAAATAGTTTGTGAAATTTCTCATCGGTTGCAGATGCTTCAACTGGGGGTGGCCGGTAATGACTTTTTTGAGATATCGGAAATAGAGATTTCCCGAAGTGCTCCATCCTATACCATAGAAACGATACACGGGTTGCAGCAGCAGGCAGAAGCCGACACCCGTTTTTATTTTATTATCGGATACGATGCGATATTGGAAATCGAGACTTGGTATTGTTGGCAGGAGTTATTGATTTCCACAAATTTCATTGTTGCTGTAAGACCCGGTTTCTCACTCGAGAAAGTTGTGAGGCTGCTTGATAGAAATGGATTTATTCTCCAGGCTCAAACTCGGAATAAGTGGGTTCACCGGCAGCATAATAATGAAATATGGTTCCTCACGGATCAAATTGTTGATATTTCTTCTACCGATGTCAGACAGAGAATTGAAGAGAATAGGGATTGGCGTCATATGGTGCCGGCAGCGGTGAGTTCCTATATTGTTGAAAAAACTCTTTATGTAAACTAAATAGCATGGGGAGAATAGGGTTCCAATCTGCGGTTATTTTACTCTAAGGTTTCATGGCTGAAAACAATACCCACACACCGGTTCACAGGCAAATCAGGCTGGTAGTTGCCGATGATTCCGATTTGTTTAGAAAATTCATACGTGAACTGTTGTCAAACAATACCATGGTCAGTCTTGAGGGAGAAGCAGCCAATGGAGAAGAAGCTCTTGATACTATAGAAACATGTGATCCGGACGTGATTATCATGGATATGGAAATGCCTGGTATGGATGGGATAGCTGCCTTGAACCATATCATGCATCATCATCCAATTCCCACCATTATGACTTCAAGTTTGAGCAGAGAAGGATCGGCTCGATGTTTTGATACCCTGAAAAATGGTGCAGTCGACTTTATATCGAAAGCCTCTCTACACCCAGGTAAGGGTCTTGATTTATTAAAATCGGAAATGTTATATCGAATAATCTGTGCTTCCAAAAGAAATGTTCAAATGGCGGCTGTCTCAAACGTTGATAACAATCAGGTATTCGCTCATACAGCATTGGAGAAACAGATTATTTTTTGTGAAGATTGTGGGGCCAGAAATATCATCGAACCTGAGACTGATCGGGGAAATGGAGCCTTAACCTGTCAACAATGTGGAGATGTTCTCGATGCTATTGAAATTACAAAGTATCAAAGAGTTTCTTCGGTAACAGTGTTGGGGGCTGGTCAAGGGTGCTTTACCAATTTGCTCAATATTATTACCAGATTACCAAAAGAAATCAGGAGTGCAATCATTGTTGTACTGCAGGAAAAACGCGAATATATCGATTCATTCTCACGATACCTCAATGCCCTGAGTAACATTAAAGTGTTACGATTGAGCGAGGGGATGAATATAGAGGCTGGAAATTGTTATATCGCCTGTGCAACTGATAATCTTTTCATGGTTTCACACAGTACCAATTACACAATCAGAAAATCAGAAAATGACATCGCTCATGGGCCATTGGACCTGATGCTCACTTCAATTGCCCCAATATTGAAAAACAATCTGGTTGCTTTGATCGTTTCAGGGGAACAGTTTGATGGTGTAAAAGGTATGCAACAGGTAAAACAGTGCAATGGGCTGACCGCTGTTTTAAATTCGGCAGGCTGTTTATGCAAGGAGTTGGGAGAGAATATATTAAAAAAATGTATGGTAGATAGAATTGTTGATGAAAATGATTGTATCGAGCTTCTCTTGAGCCCACGGGAAGGTGATCAATCAAACAGTTCTGAGGGTTGATATTTACTGAGGTTCCTCCTATTTAATACAAAATATAATAGGTGTCCGATGTTGTGGGAAGAACAGGTTAATCTGTTGAAACAGGGGCTGCATAAGGAAATTGTTAGAAAAGCATTTGGTCCTGCTTCCCAGGGAAAAAATGTCTACCCGCTCCGGGAACGAGTTTTTGATGCGATGCGAATCACCTCATTCTCCGAAGTTCGGGTGGTCATTATCGGCCAGGATCCCTATATCAATGAACACTCAGTCCTAGGTCCTGAAGCACATGGCTTAAGTTTTTCAGTAAAAGAAGGGATTCCCGCTCCGCCTTCACTAAAAAACATTTTTCAAGAGATTGATAACAGTCTGCATGGGGGAACACCTCGTAAGGTCAACACCGATCTTACCAGATGGGCAGAGCAGGGAGTACTGTTGTTAAATTCATCCCTAACCGTCATTGCCAAACAATCAAATTCTCATGCAAATCTTGGCTGGCACCAGATTACCGATAATATCATAGAAACGATCTCGGAAAAAAAAGAAAACGTTGTTTTTATGCTTTGGGGATCTTTTGCCCAGAAAAAAGCAGTATTAATTGATTTAAGCAAACACCTGGTATTAAAAACAAGCCACCCATCACCATTGTCTGCTCATAGAGGTTTTCTCGGCTCGGGTGTTTTTGTTAAGTGTAACCGTTATTTGACAAAAAACAGACTGCCACCGATTGACTGGTAATCGGTGAGATCAAAGAATCGTTCGGATTATATCCTTTTTCCCGACGATACCAACCATTTTACCAGACTCAGTCAGTACTGGAAGCGTGTGGATACTCTTGTCAGTCATCAGGGTAGCAATTACGTCAAGCGGAGTATCCTGTTTAATGGTGACCGGGGGTGTGGTTAGAATATCATTCACGGTTGCCGCGGCAATTTTTCGTAATTCCTTTTCCATCTTTTCGGGTGAATTGAGGAAAATAAACGAATCTAGAATAGTGATTACCGCTGGAACATTAAGCCTCTTGTTATGAAAAATAAGATCACTTTCAGTGACAATCCCGATTACTTTTCCTGTATCATCAACAACAGGAACGCCACTGATATTGTTTTCAGTGAAGATTTTAGCGAGATCCCGGATCGAGTTTTCTGGCCGTATGGTAATTACCTCTTGGGTCATGATATCCTGAGCTGTTTTCATGATTGCTCCTCCAGAGTTTTTCGGGCATGAGGCAGTTCATTAGCAAGTTCAGCTGCGCTGAAACCGACTCCTTTCTTTTTTAAAAGTCGGTTACCAGAACAGCCATGCAGATACACCCCTAGACAGCCGGCTGATAGCGGACTCAGGCCCTGACAGATAAGAGAACCGATCAGGCCGCTGAGAACATCGCCCATGCCGCCTGCTGCCATGGCTGAATTACCGGTGGGGCAGACATATTGGTGTTCATCATCAGCAACCAGAGTAGCTGCACCTTTTAATATGACGACAAGCTCAGCCTTCGAGGATCGGTATTGCTGATAACATAGCCTGCTTGCTTTAAGCCGGTCAGCCTGCACCTCGGATGGTGATATGGCGAGAAGTCTAGCCATTTCGCCAGGGTGGGGAGTTAGGATTCTTGGACCTGATGGAACCGGCAAATTGTCTTTGTGTGCTGCCAGAATATTTATCGCATCGGCATCAATAATTATTGGGATCTGGACGCTCTCATACAAATCCATGACCAGATCGGCGGTGACCTTATCCTGACCAAGGCCCGGCCCTATCACCAGGCAATTTTTGTCGTCAAGTTGATTACTAATGGTCTCGCTGTCGTCTGCGCTAAAGACGCTCTTAGAGTGTGGCAGGGGTAGGGTCATTGCCTCGATAAGTGAGGTTTCAAAGATCGTGTTTAGCTCGGCTGGTGCGCAAAGGGTTACCAGTCCGCATCCACTGAGTATGGCTCCACGGCCAGCAAGAATCGCGGCACCTGATTTACCTGAAGAACCTGCGACCAGCAACAGATGCCCATACGTTCCTTTGTGGCTGTTGGGAGTTCTTCTCAGATTGCCCAGCAGCTCCCGGCACATGTTATGGTCAATACTTGAGACATGTATTGCTCCACGATCGACAGCTTTAGGTGGAATGCCGATATCAATAACCTCTAAATGCCCGGTGAAGCCACTGCTGTCCGGCATGAGCTGGCCTATTTTTGCACATCCGTATGTGGCTGTTGCATCGGCCTGAATACAGGTACCGAGGATGTTACCGTTGTTTGAGTCGAGCCCGGAAGGTGTGTCTACAGCGATGATGGGAATATTTCTTGCTTTGCTGAAATGGTTGATCAGATCAACACAAAGTTTAAATCGGTCTTTCAGGTTCCGCTGAAGGCCGGTTCCGAAAAGAGCATCAACGATAACTCTAATGGGACCGAAGTGTAATTCCGAGTGCTGAAGGAGTTGAATAACGTTGTTTATCTGTTTTTTGGTATTACAGATATGAGCTTCTAGGTTCAGTTTTTTGACGATACCAAAATTGATTGCGCTGTCTCCCTGCAACTGCTCTGGATCAATCAGGTAGATCAGAATCGGTGTGCAGCCTCTCTGGTAAAGGTGTCGGGCAATTACCAGTCCATCGCCACCATTATTGCCTGGTCCGACTAAAATGGGAACTGTCTTCTTGTTGAGTGGACCATACATCCGGTCCATCAACAAGACGGTGCCAAGCCCGGCATTTTCCATCAGAACTAACCCGGGAATACCGAATTCGTTGATTGCACACTGATCAATGCGCCTCATTTGCTCGGCGTTAGGAAGTTTCATATAGTCTGCCGGATTCTCTGTTTCTGGTTCTCTCTACTGCTGTTCGTCTCTCTGTTTTTCAGCTAAAATTGTGTTACAGAACATGCATGGTTCAAACCCTGCATTGAGTGCTACACTGCTGTCTTTAAATTCAACTGAACAGTCCTGACTATAATAATAGTCGCATTCGGGAAAATGAAAAACCCGGTTTTTTACATTTCCACGAAGTATTTTTCTTTGTACCGCTTCCTCTGATGATACCTGTACCTGTTCTTTTAGACGGAAACGACTAACGAATGTATACAAACTACGGAAAAGTCCGATAATCCAAGAGACGAGTTTTTCAAACAATTCTTGAATAAATACGGAAACCAGCGGTTTTTCATGGGCGACTCGATGAATAGAAAGAAAGGCCAGAGTACAAAAAAACATGTTGGGAACCCACATCACAAGAGCCACCGGAAACGCTCCGCTGTTTGCCAGATTCCGCGACATGGTAAACATGATATAATAAGTTATATATAACAACAGTCCAAATGGTACACCGATGGCACGTCTACCCGGTCCTGCCTGCAAGCCAAGAGGCATCCCCAGAAGGGAAAGAAAGAAACAGCCGATGGGAAGCACCAGTCTTTTATGAAACTCGGTGACATAGGACCGGCCTGCATCAGTTTCTACTCCTAGTTCCTCAGCCTTATCGAGTAATTCGGACATATGCATGGTGCCCCTTTTCTTGACGCTAGGGGCACTTGATGGAAGTTTGAGTGGAATTCTGATGCTGTATCGGTCAAATGAGATGGTTTGAGCCTTACCATCTTCGGGTATTTGCATCGTACCGTTTAGCAGAATAAGGGTGACCACCATCTCTTCCAGATCTGTATTCATCGAACCATAGCGAGCCATGGTAATCGCT
>JAQYVS010000118.1 GCA_030145365.1 Desulfofustis sp.
TCACCTAAAAAGCAGAATTATGTAGAATCGTTGTTGGAAGGAAGTAAAGGACCGGCTATTATCAGCACTGATCATGTCTGTGGGTATGCAGAACAGATGAGAAGCATGGTGCCGCAACCGCTCACCGTACTCGGCACCGATGGTTTCGGTCGAAGCGATACCAGAGAGGTACTCCGGCATTTCTTTAAAGTAGATCGCTACCATATTGTTGTTGCCGCGCTGAAAGGACTGGCCGATGCTGATAAGATATCGGTAGAACGTGTAGCTGAAGCTCTAGAAAAATATAAAATTGATCCGGACGCCCCACATCCCCTCACCTGCTGATAGGAGCAATTTATGGCAATTGAACAGATAACGGTACCAGATTTCGGCGATGTTCAGGAGATCACTGTAGTTGATGTGTATGTGAAGCTCGGCGATCAAGTGCAAGAAGAAGATCCGCTAATTGCCCTGGAGAGTGAAAAAGCGGTGATGGACATACCCAGTCCTTTTTCAGGAGTTGTCACTGAGATAAAATTACATGAAAGTGACACCGTGACCAGTGGAGATCTGATCCTTCTACTGGAAACTTCTGCAGCATCAGATACCACGGCTGAACCAGCAACCAAAGAGCAGGAGCCAAAACCCGAAGCCGCGCCGGAGACAACTCAGCCAACAGAGCCAGAGAAAGCAGATGCTCCTGAACAAGCTGATCCTATTGTTGACACCGAGCAACACTACCATGCATCACCATCGGTTAGGAGCTATGCCCGGGAGCTTGGAGTTGATCTTGGCCGGGTAACAGCAACAGGCCCCAAAGGCAGGATCCTCAAGGAAGACATTCAAAAATTCGTTAAACAGGTTGTGCAGACGGGACCAACATCTGCTTCCGGAAAACTAGATGCTTTCTCTTTTTCCGAAGAGCCATTGGAAGATTTCAGTAAATATGGTGAAATCGAGGAACTCGAGTTGAGCCGTATTCAGAAGATTTCCGGTCCCCATATTCACCGTAGCTGGATAACCATTCCCCATGTCACCCACTCCGATGAAGCCGATATCACAGAACTGGAAAAATTCAGGAAACAGATGAATGAAGAATCGCAGACGGACAATCTGAAATTCAGTCCGCTGGTTTTCGTCGTCAAAGCAGTCGTCGCCACCCTGAAAGAATACCCGCTATTTAATTGTTCCCTGGTACCCGGTGGAGAAAAAATAATCCTTAAACGATATTATCATATCGGTATTGCCGTGGAGACACCAAACGGACTCATGGTGCCGGTTGTTAAAAATGCTGATCGAAAAGGGATTAAAGAAATCGCTCTTGATCTTGGGAAATTAAGCAGTGATGCCCGGAACGGAAAACTGGCAATACCCGATATCCAGGGAGCAACCTTTACCATTTCCAGTTTAGGCGGAATCGGCGGCACCTCCTTTACCCCGATTGTCAACCGTCCACAGGTTGCCATACTGGGACTTTGCCGGAGCTATATGAAACCAAGCTGGGATTCGGAAAAGTTCGTGCCTCGCCTGACTCTGCCTTTTTCATTATCCTACGATCACCGCGTTATTGACGGGGCGGAGGCAGCGCGGTTCTGTCGTTCTCTAAGCAGCAATATAGAAGACTTACGAAGAGCATTACTATAATTTTCAGCTTTATGCCGATAATTCGGAGGGATAATTGATGACTGATACTCATTCATGTGATGTGGTTGTTCTCGGTGGCGGACCAGGCGGTTATACCGCAGCATTTCGGGCTGCCGACCTCGGCTTGAGTGTATGTCTTGTGGAACAGAGGAGTCGGCTCGGTGGTGTTTGTCTCAATGTCGGCTGTATTCCCTCGAAAACACTGCTTCACGGCGCCGCAATTATCGAAGAGGCCCAAGATGCTGCCGAATTCGGCATCAAATTCTCTGCACCTGAAATCGACACAGATCAACTGAAATCGAAAAAAGAAAGTATCATCAAGCAATTAACCGATGGTCTGGATAAACTGAGTAAGGCCCGTAAAATCACAAAGCTGAATGGACTCGGAAGTTTCCAGGACCAAAACAACCTGCTTGTCAAAACCGATGGGGATGAAATTATAATCACCTTCTCCAACGCAATTATTGCCACAGGATCCAGGCCTTTCGCTCTGCCCTTTGCTCCTGAAGACCCAAGGATATGGGATTCCACCGATGCCTTATCGCTTGAATCCGTGCCCAAACGATTGCTCATTATCGGCGGAGGAATCATCGGTCTGGAAATGGCCCAAGTCTATCATGCCCTCGGATCTGCAATTACCATTGTTGAAATGGAAAAACAGCTCATTCCGCCGGCAGACAAAGATATGGTCCAACCCCTGTTCTTAAAACTAAAGAAGCGCTACACGATTCACACAGATACAAAAGTAACCCAGTTGAGCGCCGAGAAAGATGCAGTTTCAGTTAGCTTTGAGAGTGGTAAAAAAAGTGAAACTGAGGATTTTGACGCTGTACTGGTGGCGGTCGGCAGGAGACCCAACAGTGAATCGATAGGCCTGGATAATCTCGGAATCACTCCCGATCAGAGAGGTTTTATCACCGTTGACGAACAGCTGCGTACTGCTGTTTCTCATGTTTTCGCGATAGGTGACGTGGCCGGTGATCCAATGCTGGCCCATAAAGCAACTCACCAGGGAAAAGTAGCAGCAGAAGTAATCGCCGGACACAAAGCTGCATTTTCCCCGCTTACCATACCATCCGTTGCTTACACCAACCCAGAAGTAGCCTGGATGGGTTTGACCGAGAAAGAAGCGAAACAGCAGAATATCGCTTTTGACAAAGGTAAATTCTCCTGGGGGGCAAGCGGAAGAGCCCTGACCTCCGGCTGTGCAACAGGAGCCACTAAAGCTCTGTTTGACAAGGAGACCGGCAGGATTATCGGGGCTGGCATCTGCGGAGCAAACGCGGGTGAGCTGATCCATGAGGCTATACTTGCCCTTGAGATGGGATGCGATGCGGAGGATATCAGCAAAACTATCCATGCCCATCCGACTCTAGCCGAAACATTTGCTTTTGCCGCAGAAATTGTCGACGGCTCAATTACCGATGCGATGCCAACGAAAAGGAAGTAGGGGCATCGATACCGCTTCAGCCTTATAACAAGCTGCTTCAGTACTATCTTGAAGGCTGGTTACCCCGATCGACAAACGAACTGGCCTCGTTCATTTCTTGAACATGCGGAAATTCCTGGCCATCCAGAACGGTGCCCTCTCATATGTGTTTCTCCTTATCCTTTTTTTACAAACTATTATTCTTGACATTCCGTAATTACGAGAATATATTTCTCTTAATTGACGAATAAACAAGAACAATAGGGCTGGGTAATGGATAAAACAAACCTCAAAATTCTGCGTATCCTTCAGGAAAAAGCCAGAATTCCAAATATCGAAGTATCCCGAATTATCAACCTGGCTCCTTCCGCGGTTCTTGAACGGATACGAAAAATGGAAAAACAGGGAGTCATCGACGGATATGAGGTTCGATTAAATCCGGAGAAATTCGGCTGCTCCCAGATATCATTTCTCAAAGTATTTCTCAATGCTGAGAGCAATCACGAGGTTGTGGCCGAAAAGATGGCCAAACTTGGGGAAGTCCAGGAAATCCATTTCATTTCAGGCGATGATTGCTACCTGATTAAAGTCAGAACGTCTGGGACCAAAGAACTCAACGTATTCTTGCAAGAAAAAATAAAGACAATCGAAGGTGTTTGTTCCACACGGACACTTCCCGTACTTGCCACCCACAAAGAAACCGCTCAAATTCCGATCGACAAATAAAAAAAGGAAACCGTTATGCCCCTTTCCGAATCATTCAAGGACCGACTCTACCCTATCTTGCCAGAACTTAGAGACCACTTTGGAACCCCGTTTCACATTTATGATGAGGCTGGTATCAGAGAAACGGGTGAAATGGTTAATAAGGCTTTCTCAAAGATTAAATCTTTCAAAGAGTATTATGCAGTAAAGGCCCTGCCCAACCCGGCAATTTTGAAAATTATAAAGGAAATAGGTTTTGGCTTCGACTGCAGCTCAATTACAGAATTGATCCTGAGCAGGCAAGCAGGCGGCAGTGGTGAAGATCTGATGTTCACTTCAAACAATACAAGCCCGGAAGAATTTGATATTGCCGCCGCCGAAGGTGGCTGCATCCTCAACCTGGATGATATCAATCTGGTGGATAAGGTACCCCAAATGCCTGAAACAATTTGTTTTCGCTATAATCCGGGAGCAGAACGTGAAGGAAACGAAATAATCGGCGTCCCCGCCGAGGCAAAGTACGGGGTGAGTAAAGCCCAGATTGTAGAAGCATATAAAAAAGCTCGAGAACTCGGAGCAAAACGCTTCGGCCTTCATACCATGCTTGCTTCCAACG
>JAQYVS010000228.1 GCA_030145365.1 Desulfofustis sp.
GGCTACCGGCATCCTTCGGCGGCCTTCCCAGCCGGAGCTGGCCGTCCGTGATTTTGGCAAATCCAAGCACACTATCAACCTTATCGAAAGTCAATGTAATCCCTTCAAATAAATGGCTATAACGGGGAAGGTAATCTATAATCTCATACAGATCCACGTCCGAATAAGTTAAGTACAACTGGCCGAAACGGAATTTTTTACGTATCAGTTCTGCATTTGCCTTCTCATATTCTTTGCCCAACCGACCCAAGGCATCGCCGGACAGCCTCCCACCGGCGCTGTATTGCGGGGGTGGGGTCGACTGTTTAAGCTAACCAGAAACTTGCTGCCGGGAATCAAATCAATACCAGCTTCTCCTGCACCGTCAATGATTCCCTGAAGCCAGTGGTAATTTCCTTTGAATAGATTCCTCAGTTGATCACGAAATTCGGTAAAGATACGAAATTGAGCCAATCCCGATCCATGATTCGGGGTGCCCACCATGATCAGCTGTTCAATTGCGGGAAGCTCACCTTTATCTGTCCTTTCAGCATAGGATAACGATGGATCGGTAAGCATCTCACGTGCAACCAACCCTCCCATACTGTGTGCGACAATTGAAATACTTCCTGTTCCTGATGCGTTGTGAGATTTAAGGTGTTTCAGAAAAAATTGGGCTGACTCCGTTATGGGCTGGTCGTTTGGATACGTCATGATCCAAACAGAGAAACCTTCTTTGAGCAGCACCGGGGCCAGATTCATCCAGACTTTTCCAGGGTCGTCAAGTCCGTGGACCAGGATCACCTCAGCTGTTTGCACATCACCATTTACCGAAGGTTCAGGTTGTTCAAAAACTCTAAGACCATACGAGGCTTTGACTTGTTTTACGGCTTCCGGATACTTTTTTTTTACGGCCTCACGAATATGGATTCTTGTCTGACGCTCCTCTTCTCTGAAAAAGTGACGCGCAACATGTATCACCGCAACCAACATAATACTGAGAACGATCAAGATGATCCATAGATTTTTTTTACCAAGTTTCAAATGTCATCCTTGAAATAATGCTGTTTATTTTTTCAAGTCTTCATTTTATACAAGCTCCGCAAAGAGCCTTCAATACCCGCATCTATGTGATTACGAATCTCATCAATACTTGGTTGTAGAATGCGTCGTGCTTCAACAAGTGCATGATTAGGTATAGTGCTCAATTCACGCAGTTTCTCAAGGCAAGTATATTCTAAATCTTCCGCAGAAACAATCTGAGTGATCAATCTTAAATCGAGTGCCTCGTCCGAGCTAATCTCAGATTTTGTCAACATCATTTCAGTCGCCATCGGAGAGCCAAGGCTTCGAACCAAATAGAATGACAGGAGAGCTGAAGGCGGAAACCCGAGCTGGAGGTTCGGATTAAAAAAGATCGTTCTCTCAGTGGCTATTCGCAAATCAAAAGCCAAGTTCAACCCAAAAGAATCTGGTCCAACATCACCATCCATACCTCCAACAATGGGTATTGGATATTTGTTTATGATTTTTAAGAATTGAATAATGGCGCTTTTGTAAGTAACAGTATAGCGACTTTTATCTTGGTACTGTTTTTCTTCAAGAAGTTCGAGCAGAAATCGCTTGTATTCATCATTCCCTGGGTACTTGTCTGAATAGAGTATCGCAAGTCCCTTAATCTTCTTGGAGTTTTTAATGGTTTCAAGGATAGACATCAGATCTTCTTTTGAACCTACCTCTGTTAATATTTTTTTTGCCCCTTCTAATATAGTTAATACGGCTAAATCATCATCTTGGCGACAAGTGAAGGAATCATTCTTTATATCAATTTCGGTCATCTCTTTTCTCCAATAACTTAGGTAACAGGTACATGAAAAATAATTGTCCTACATCTGTGTTTTCTCCAAAACGGCACGCAGTTCATCTTCTTTGTCTTTCGTCAGGGAAGTTTTAATCACTCTCCCTTTAAACTGCTTAAGACCATCGAGAACTTTATCTGGGGTAGTTTTGCGTACGAGAACAAAAAGTGCTGATGTTCCAGGTTTGAATGTTTCGCCAAGGTCCTTCATAAATTCATTGCTGATACCTATATCCTTCAGAGATCCGGAAAGGGCTCCAGCTCCAGCACCAACCGCTGCACCAAGCAGTGGGTTAAGAAAGATCATGCCGATTAGCATCCCCCAAAAGCCTCCCCCGAAAGCTCCAGCTGCGGTCAGGTTGATCGCTTGATGAAGATTAACCTTACCTTTTTCATCTTTGGTAACCACCACCACATCTTCCATTTCGATGAGGTACTCTTTCTGCATTTTTGCCAAAGCG
>JAQYVS010000262.1 GCA_030145365.1 Desulfofustis sp.
GCTCGAAGCTCATTGGAAGAGGTTGAAGCCGAATTTTCTTTAGCAAAAGCCGACCTTGACGAAGCTGAAGGTGCAGTATCATCGACAGAGTCCCGACTCAACCAGGCTAAGGGTGACCTAAGCAGGACGCTCGAGGTTGCAGAAGGTGGTGATCTCATTAGCGAAAGGGATATTGAACTGTCTAAAAATAAAGTTTTTACGAGTGAAGGTGAGTTAGTCTCTGCGATTGCCCGTCGTGATGAAGTACTGGCAAATCTTAATACTGTATTACCCGCACGACAGGAGACTGCCAAAGATGAACTAGAGCAGGCAGTTGTCGAATTGGAGAAAACTGTGGTTTACGCAAAAGTTTCCGGAAGCGTAACCCAGTTGGTTCTACAACCCGGCGACATTGTCAATCCCATGCTGCGCCCTGCTGGCCTACTCATACCTGACACATCTGAAGTGTCCGGTGCGCAAGCCGTTCAAGCTGGTTTTAACCAGCTTGCGTCGCCAATAGTGAAACCGGGAACATTAGCCGAGATCACTTGCCTGTCGAAACCCTTCACGATCATTCCTATGGTGGTGACGAATGTTCAGGCTTCAATTGCAGCTGGCCAACTACGTCCCACCGACCAGATGCTCGACCTTCAAGACCGTGCAAGAGCCGGTACCATGACTGTGAGGTTGGAACCTTTGTACGAGAATGGATTGAATGGGCTCCTTCCGGGAAGCAAATGCATCGCTAATGCCTACACCAACAACCACGAACTCATCGCATCTGGCCAATTAGGAAC
Organism: Desulfofustis sp.; assembly: GCA_030145365.1. Taxonomy (GTDB): domain Bacteria; phylum Desulfobacterota; class Desulfobulbia; order Desulfobulbales; family Desulfocapsaceae; genus JABDQA01. The sequence goes on from JAQYVS010000262.1 coordinate 777, forward strand.
TGCGGAATTTCTCTACTACCACATGGTCGATACTGTCGGTATCGTACATGCGCTGCTCTTACGCATTCAGGCACTTATGATTCCCGTCAAGACTTTGGTGTTTGCTGGACACTGATGAGGATAAAGGTAGATTTTTATTACTACTGACTGTGAGTTGAAGATTACCAACAGTAAATTCTCGCAATACATTTTTGCTCTGATGTTGAGGTGTATAGAGTAGGTTTATCAATAGTTGCATTCCAGTAAGTACTCCAATCTATACCAGAACATCTTGCAATTATTGATAAACCTTGAAGAACTGAAGTGCGGGATTGATGCTGTGATGAAGTGAACTAACGAGTACTGAGGCGAAAAAAAGGCACACCTCTCCTAAATACGGGTATTATATGCTCCTTTACAATACCTGCGCCCGACGTACGCGGCCTTTGCCTTGGCCGTGAATTTCAACGCCCTTCTTCCTTCCAGCCGTGATCTCTGGAGCTCGGCTGGCGAACTTCCGCGGACTTTAACAATATCTCAAAGACGTAGTTCATTCCTATCCTAAATAATGGATCTCTGGCAAGGAAAATCATGAAGTGCCAGATTGAATGGGTTGAAGCTGTTACCGGAAGGCAAGATGTTTTTTTCCGCGGAGCGGTTCAGTTCTTCCTGACTATCCATTGTCCAAGTTGTGACCAGCGACAATAACCTTGTTTCTGCATTGACCTTACCCATTTTCCTACACCAGAATTAACCGAGTGATTTCGGCAATTCATTTTGGCCTAAGTAATCTATTCCGCTATGTGGACGACTCCGATTGTAATCTCATCGCCACCACACAATACTCTGGCTGAGGCACCACTGGGAACGTAACGAAACATTGGTTGTTTTACCCGACCACCAAGCCGGAGGGTTAACTAATGTAATAGTGAAGAGGTGTCTATGGGGAACTGCTGTGGGGACTGTACAGGCGGACAGATATATTATTAATATTAACAGGATCTTATACGGCAGACCATTGTAAATCTATAACATATATCCCTCACGGACGTTGCCCAGGGCTGAAAACAAGGAATTTTTCGCGTCGGGAGCTTTTTTGTAAATATCTTGAAGTATCGTTCGAACTGTTTCCCGCCTGGTATCGCCAGCGAGCGGGCAGAGATTTTCAACCGGCACAAGACCTACAAGTTCACTTATTTCCAACACCTCTCTTTTTTCCAGATAAGACATGATTCTTATCACATTGAGGTTGCCCTCGAACAACTCCTGGCGGGGCAGCATGGTAGAGATATTCCCACTGTAGAGGGCATTGATAAAAAAAGTCTCAACCAGGTCATCCTTGTGATGGCCCAGGGCCAGTTTGTTGCAGTCTTTCTGTCTGGCCAGCTCAAAAAGCTGGCTCCTTCTATTTCTGGCACAGACAAAACAACTTCGATCTTCACCATCTTTAAGAGACCACCCTCTTACAACACTGAACTCGATGGAAAACTGCTGCATCTGCCGCCCGATCTTCTCGGCTGGTGATTCTCCGCCACATTCCGGAGTCCAAAATCCGTTGTCCACATAAATTGTTTCAATGTCATAATGAATCGGCGCTTTTTCCCTCCACATACTGAGAATCCAGGAAGTAACCAGACTGTCTACTCCGCCGGAAACACCGATAAGCACACGATCACCGTCATTCAACATCTTCCAGTCACTCATGGCCTGGCCGATCTTTCTGTTTAACCTTGACGGCAGAACGGTACGCTTCATGTGATGACAATGGTTATGGTTAAGAGCCGAAAAACAAACACCCGTCCATTTACAAACAGACGGGTGATAAGAAGATACGCTGTTATCGAGGAATTAGAGATATGGACATTGCTCGACTATCTGGGTAACTCCCAAAGTTACCAGTTCTTCAACCCTGAGCCATTTCAGGCCATATTTATGAGCCGATAAGATATTGCTCATCAGCGACTGCTGAGTTTCCCTGAAGGTTGACGACCAGATGAGGCTACCATCGGTGGTGTTGGTTAACTCCATGAAAAACGTGGCTGATGCGGGGGAATCCACGCCATAATCACCACCGACTCGCTGTTGATAACGCGACAACGTCGTTTTAAGCACCGCATTGCAGTTGAGTTCTTTACCGATCTTGGTGTACAGCGCTGCCTGGGCCGTTTCGCTTTCAGGCAGCAGTGAGGTCAACTGACGTTTGGAAAGTAGACGAACATTGTCATGTCCCATCAAGGCCTCGGCAATTGCCTGATCCAACACAACAGCACCCTCTTCCAGCTCGGAAGCTTTGTTATAGGTCATGGTTTCGTCAGCCTTTAAATCCGTAACCACCGGAAGTACGACAATGCAGGGCACCTGTAATCGAGCCTCCTGACGTTGCTCTTCATTTGGTGGGGCCTGTTTGGTACTACATGAACTGATCAATGTTACACCCAGACAGGCAAGCACAATTATTAGAATCCAGTTTCGTCTCATCACTGTATATCCCTCATCAACGATAATTCATGGTCGGGATCATTATAAGGATCCTTTGGAAGACAATACCGTCGTTGTCCCCACCCGTTTGGTTGTCGCTTCATTCAAGGATCGTCCCAGCGCCTTGAAAATTGCTTCGATGATATGATGGCAGTTTTCACCATGGATCATATCCACGTGTAGTGTAAAACCTGCATGGAGAACAAGCGCCCGCATAAATTCTTTTGCCAATGTCGTATCAAACGTGCCCACCTTCTGATCAGCAAGGTTTACCTCATAATGCAGATACGATCGGTTAGAAATATCAACCACCACTCGAGCCAGTGTTTCATCCATCGGTACATAACTGCTTCCATATCGTTTGATGCCGCCTTTATCCCCCAGTGCCTGTGCAAACGCCTGGCCAAGGCATATCCCGACATCTTCCACCGTGTGATGATCATCCACGTGGGTGTCACCGCTTGCAGAAATATTCAGATCAAAGGAGCCGTGAACGGCAAAAAGCGTCAGCATATGATCCAAAAAACCTACCCCGGTTGAAATTGCCGCCTGCCCTGAACCGTCGATCATCAGGTTAAGGTTAATGGCTGTTTCCGCCGTTTGTCTATTGATCTCCGCAGTGCGGTCCTGCTGCATTGTTGTCATAGCTGCGCCTATATAGTATTGTACATTTTAGAGATTATTTTACATCTGAATGTGGCTGGTTTGTTTGCTTGTGGCTCATATGTATAATATAATAACAAGACAAAACCATCTTTTTTTCGATCAATTTATGTTTTCTAAAATCTTGCATTAACTCAAAGAGGTACTATTTTTTCTGTTGACTTTTTTGAAGTCGTTTATTAAATGTCGTCCTGTTTTGATAAGTGAACTGAGCGGGAATAACTCAGTGGTAGAGTGTAACCTTGCCAAGGTTGAAGTCGCGAGTTCGAATCTCGTTTCCCGCTCCAAATGAACAAATCAAGGTTCGGCATTGTTCGAGCCTTTTTTTATTAAAATCCTTGAGGTACCACATGAAAACCTATCTTGCTCCTGTAAATGAGATCGAGAAGAAATGGTATGTCGTAGATGCCAAGGACAAGATTCTGGGTCGTCTGGCTACTGAAATTGCTTCACGACTGCGTGGAAAGCACAAACCGACTTTCTCACCATTTATCGACAACGGTGACTTTATTATTGTAACCAATGCAGATAAAATCCAGCTAACCGGTAAAAAATGGGACGACAAAAAATATTATCGTCACACAGGTTGGATGGGGGGAATTAAAGAAACCACCGCTAAAGAATTGTTGGAAAAGCATCCGACTGATCTGGTTACGAAAGCCGTTAAGGGAATGCTCCCTAAAAATAAAATTGGCCGGGCTCAGTTGAAAAAGCTTAAGGTATATAGCGGTGGAGATCATCCGCACGCTGCCCAGCAACCAGAAGAACTTGTAATTTAACCATACGGAGTTTGAGGCCATGGCCGATCGTTTTTACGCAACCGGTAAGAGGAAAAAAGCAGTAGCACGTGTCTGGATCACTCCGGGAACCGGAAAAGTTCAGGTAAACAAGATGACTGCTGAGGAATACTTCGGGGGTACATTTCAGACCCATAAGCTGCAAAAACCCTTTGAGGTCACCGAAACATTGGAGCAGTACGATGTTCTGGCTACACTGAACGGCGGTGGCAAATCCGCCCAGGTTGATGCATTGACCCATGGAATCTCGCGAGCTCTTCTCGAAGTTGACACTGAAATGAGGGGGTCGTTGAAACGCTCAGGTCTGCTCACCCGCGACCCTCGCAACAAGGAAAGAAAAAAATATGGACAAAAAGGCGCCCGCGCCAAATTCCAGTTTTCCAAGCGTTAATTCAACACATATTTCTGGTCCTTGCCCGGCCAAGTGGCTCAGGCAAAGATACCAGTTGCAAAGGGGATGGCAGATTTTCTGTTATCCCCTTTTTATTTGAGTTCATTATCTATTGAGGATTACCAATGCTACGTGTTGCCATAGTCGGAGCCTCCGGATACACCGGCGGTGAACTTGCCCGGCTGCTCTGCAGTCATCCTTCAGTAACCGTAACCGCCGCCACCTCCAGACAATATGATGGCCAATCACTTGCCCAGATTTTTCCGCACCTGAGAGATCAAACTGATATTGTCTGCAAAAACCTGTCAACTGCAGAAATTATAGATCTGGCGGATTTTATCTTTTGTGCCGTCCCACATAAGACGGCGATGGATGTGGTCCCTGATTTTCTGGATGCTGGTAAAAAAGTAGTCGATCTCTCCGCTGATTTCAGGCTTAAGGATGTAGCGGTATATGAAAAATGGTATCAGCCCCACTCTGCAGCTGCTCTCGTCAAAACAGCCGTGTATGGATTACCCGAACTTTACCGCGAACAGATATCTTCTGCCCAGCTTGTAGCCAATCCCGGATGTTATCCGACTTCAATTACCCTGGCTTTAGCACCGCTTCTTAAAACGACGCTGATTGACACAAGCTCAATCATCGCCGATTCCAAATCCGGAACTTCGGGAGCAGGCAGGGCAGCAAGCGTCGGAACCCTCTTCTGCGAGGTTACAGACGGATTCAGGCCGTACAAAGTGGGAGGCGTCCACCGTCATGTCCCGGAGATTGAGCAAAATTTGAGTGAACTTGCTGGAACTCCAATACAAGTGTCGTTCACTCCGCACTTGCTGCCGATTTCAAGAGGGATTTTGAGCACAGTCTATGTCAATTGTAACGAAACTGTCAGCCCAGAACATCTGTACAGTCTTTACCAAACGATGTACCAGGGCCAGCGCTTTGTACGATTGCTCGATCCGGGAATACAGCCAGCCACCCAATATGTCCGTGGATCAAACTATTGCGACATCGGTTTGGCACTCGATGAACGTACAAACCGAATTATTATCACATCGACGATTGACAATATCGTCAAAGGAGCCTCGGGACAAGCCGTTCAGAATATGAATCTGATGTGTGGCTTCCCTGAAGAAACCGGATTGGAACAAGTCCCCCTGTTTCCTTGAAGTGATTGCAGCTAACGGATTCATAACCAGTTGAGTCAATGCAAACGATCAAATTAGTCATCGCTTACGACGGAACCAACTACAGCGGCTGGCAGAAACAGAAAAACGGACCGACCATTCAGGATAAGGTCGAGCGGGCTGTTTCAATGATCTGTAATACTGAAACCGTCGTTCATAGCGCCGGGCGAACGGATTCAGGAGTTCATGCTCTGGCAATGGCTGCCCATTTCAAAACGAACAGCCGTGTAAGCTGTGACGACCTCCAGAGAGGTCTCAATTCCCTGCTGCCAGCGGCAATTCGAATACTGTCTGCCTCCGAAGAACCAGCAGACTTTCATGCTCGTTATTCAGCCCTGGCCAAAACCTATCGGTACACGATATTTACCGGCCCGATACTGTGTCCGCACAATCGGCTTTATACACTCCACGTCCCCTATCAACTGTCCATCGCACCTATGCGTGAATGTCTGGCCAAGCTCATCGGTGAACATGATTTTTCGAGTTTTGAAAAAACCGGATCTCGAGATAAATCCAGAGAAAACTCTCGGGGTGCCGTTCGCACGCTTTTCCGTGCGGAACTGGAGCAGCCAGAACCGTCATTAATTCATTTTGTCTTTACGGGAGACGGGTTCCTGCGTCATATGGTTAGGAGTATTGTCGGGACGATTCTTGAAATCGGCAGTGGAAAACGGACGATTGAAGAGTTCAACCAGATCCTTGCCTGCAAGGATCGAAATCAGGCTGGTACAACAGCCGCTTCCTGCGGTTTACTCCTGGTAAAAGTTCATTATGAACAGGATTGGTAGCTGTAATGGCCTTGCCGATTTCAGTTGGTTGAATCTAACGTTTTTTTCCGGTGGAATATCGCGCCAGCAGTGACTGCAGTTTCCAGGGTGAAGACAAGCAGACGTTTTCCTCTTCACAAACGGACATAACATCACAAAATGCCAGAAACTCAGCCAGAGCATCGTCCACAGGGGTATCTTTACGGCTGATAATTCTGAGCTGACGCTTCATATCCACCCCTTCAATTTTCAAGCTTTTTAGCCAGCCGTTTTCCACCTCACGGCAAATCGTCAAGGCAGACAGACAGGCAACGCCCACACCGGATTCCACTGCGCGTTTTACCGATTCAGGGTGCCCCATCTCCATGACAATCTTGACATCGTCCATGTGGTCCTTCATCTTTTCACGAAAAATAGCAGCCGTACCGGAGCCCTTCTCACGCATGATCCATCGGCTCTTGGGCAGGTCCCGCTCTATCTGAAAGGATTCGTTGTTAGCCAGCGGATCTGCCGGCGCCGTCAGAACAACGAGTTCGTCCTTGAACCAGGGACGAGCTAACAGACCGCTATCCGCCACCACCCCTTCTACAAAACCAATGTCCACTGTTGAGTCCTTAACCATTCCTTCAACGATCTTGGTGTTGTAGACCAGCATGTTGACCAGGACTTTCGGGTGCGCTTTTTTAAAGGCGCCTATCAAGTATGGCAGGATATAGTTACCGACAGACGAACTGGCGGCAATATTTATCTGACCGCGCAATTTATCGTTGCGCTCAGACATAATTGTTTCAATATTGCCGACCTGAGAAATGATATCTTTTCCCAGCGGTAGAAGATACCTGCCTCTGGCGTTGAGGATCAGACTTCTTCCGTGTCTGTCAAACAGTGATCCGCCAAGCTGGTTTTCCAGTTCTGCCAGAGCCATACTCACTGCAGATTGAGTGACAAACAACTTTTTGCTGGCTTTGGTAACCTGGGCAGTTTCGGCAACAGCTATGAAAATTTCCAGTTGTCTCAGAGTAATAGACATACTTTGTTTCCAGATTCAGTTTTTTTGATAGTTTACATCTTTTTTATTTAAATTGCACTCGAAATCATCGTGGTCGGCAAAGTTATCCAGAGTCATTGCCAATAGATAGAAGGTGTAATTCTTTATAAATATAAGTAGTTATCACAGCAAATACCTACAACGTGGGAGTAAAAAAAAATTGACAGGGACAAAACCATTCTTTATGATGTGTTCGTTTTGCCAATCCACGAAACGGCCTAACCGGCTGTCTTCATACACGATTAAGGAGAGATTGCATGGATTTTTCCGTTTTTCTGTATCGCGATGACATTTTGTGGATAACTGCCTTCACTTTAGGCGGTCTCACCTTCGCCCTCGGGCCAATCATCATAGTCTATTTACTCATGCCTCGTAAAACGAGGCAAATCGATGGCAAAACCGACCAGTTCATCGAATGCGGTATGGATCCGATCGGTGACAGCTGGATTCGCTACGGAGTTGTTTTCTACTTATACGCCCTGATCTTTCTTGCCTTTGACGTTGATGTGCTTTTTCTCTTCCCGGTAGCCTTGGCCTATAACGACGACATGTTCGTTATCCGGGATTTTATCGAAATCGTCTTATTCGTCGGTATATTATCACTGGCAATTGTTTATGCCTGGATCAAGGGAGTATTTAAGTGGGAACGAAAAACGTATCTCCACCGTTAGACACGGTACCATCGTCGTTTGTTCAGTTTGCTGTTGCTGATAAACTAATCAATCTTTGTCGGGCCAATTCCCTGTGGCCTCTGACCTTTGGTATTGCCTGCTGTGCCATCGAAATGATGGCCACTGGCGCCGCCAGATTTGATCTCTCCAGATTCGGCGCTGAGGTTTTCAGACCCTCCGCCAGACAAAGTGATCTGATGATCGTTGCCGGAACAATCTCCAAAAAAATGGCTCCGGGAATAAAAACCCTCTACGATCAGATGCCCGAACCTAAATGGGTAATCGCGCTGGGTAATTGTGCGATTTCCGGTGGCCCTTTTGTTTTTGAAGGACAGTACGGAATTGTAGAAGGAGCCGATCAATTTCTCCCGGTTGATGTATACGTGCCCGGTTGTCCTCCAAGACCCGAGGCCTTAATAGAGGGAATTATTGAACTTGAACACAAGATCACCGGTTGGCGCCGGTGGCCTAAAGTCAAACCGGAGTGGCAGGAAACCACCTAATCAAAACAGATCCACTTTGCAGGACAAAGAGAGCATATGAATATTCAGGAAAAGACCAAAGAGACGTTATCTGTGTTGTTTACAGATCAGCAGTCCCCCCCTGTTCCCGAACCTGAAGATTCAGAAGAAAGCGATAAAAAGCAGCTTCCACGAGAAAACGGCATTATCGAGCAAGACTACCAGACCAAAGGTTTTCATCTCGACATTCTGCTTGGTCCAGACCAACTGGTGGAAGCGACTCAGATGATCTTTGATCTCGGCTACTATCTGGAGTCGATTACCGGCGTTGACTGGATTAAAGATAATCAGCTCGAAACAGTATATGATTTCAGCCGATATGATTTTGATCTCTGCCGGGTAGTGGTTCGCACCAGAATCGCTCGATCCGATCCACACCTGCCGACAATCACCCCAATATACACCGGTGCCTCCTGGCATGAGCGGGAGACCCACGATTTTTTCGGTATCGTCTTTGACGGACATCCTCACCTGATCCCGCTGCTTCTCCCCGAAGATGCCGATTTCCACCCCCTTCTGAAGGATTTTAAGGCATGAACAAACCTATTGAACTCCAGAAGGACGAAACGTTTGTACTAAACGTCGGTCCCCAGCATCCTGCCACCCACGGCGTCCTAAGGGTCAAAATGACCATGGACGGTGAATATATCTATAACGCCGAAACGGTACTGGGATACATACACCGGATGCACGAAAAAATGGCCGAGAACCGGACCTATCCCCAATATATGCCGAATATGGGTCGTCTGGACTATCTTTCTGCGATGGCCTTTAACCACGGATATGCACTGGTGGTTGAACGGGCCTGTGGAATTGAAGTCCCGGAACGGGCGGAGTACATCCGAGTAATTACCGTTGAGCTCAACAGAATTTCCTCTCACCTGGTCTGGCTCGGCGCCTATGTCCTCGACCTTGGTGGCTTCACGCCGCTGATGTACTGCTTCGATGATCGGGAGCAAATACTTGATCTGCTCGAAGCGGTCACCGGGTCCAGGCTGACCTACTGCTATTTTCGTTTTGGCGGTATTTATAACGATATTGATGACGATTTCATCAACGGTACCCGCGAATTTATCAAGCGAATGCGGAAAGAGCTGAAAATGTACGCCAAGCTTGTTACCGGCAACATTATTTTAATGAGACGCCTGAAAGGACACGGCATGGTCGACCAGGACATGTGCCAGCGTTATGGTGCTACTGGTCCGGTGGCCCGGGGTTCCGGTCTCAATTATGACGTTCGCAGAAATGAACCCTATTCTGTTTATCCCGAGTTTGATTTCGATATTCCGGTCTATTCCGAATGTGATTCATTTGCCCGTTACCTCGTACGGATGGATGAAATCGAACAATCTCTGCGTATCATCGAGCAGGCACTGGACAAATTACCCGACGGCCCAGTTAACCCGAAGAAGAAACCGAAACTTATCAAGCCACCACCGGGCGACTATTTCGCCGCTGTGGAAACTGCACGGGGCAATTTTGGCATCCGGATGGTCAGCGATGGAACAAAAAATGCCTACCGGCTGAAATTGCGCTCACCAACCTATTCCAACATGCATTTATTCGACGAAGCCTGCCGGGGAATGCTTATTGCCGACGCCTTAGCCTTCATGGGGAGTCTTGACCTGGTTATTCCCGAGATGGACCGGTAACGGAGAATCTTATGAGTCTGACACTGTTAAATGTTGTTGTCGCCGTCTTTATAGCAATCTGCTTTGTTGGTGCCAATGCCGCTTACCTCGTCTGGTGCGAACGAAAGGGAGCCGGACTGTATCAGCGCAGACCCGGACCTATGGAAAACGGTCCATGGGGATTGTTGCAGCCGCCAATTGACGGCGTCAAACTCATGACTAAGCAGTTGTTGATTCCGGGCGGTGTTGATAAGGCGCTCTTTATGGTGGCTCCGGTCCTGGCAATGTTTCCGGCCCTGATCAGTTTTGTTACCATTCCATTCAGCAGCAATATCGTAGCCCACTCGATCGATGTCGGTGTACTGATGATCTTTGCCTTTGCCGCATTGGGGAGTATGTCATTGCTCGTAGCAGGTTGGGGTTCAAGGAACAAATACTCGATGATTTCTTCGGTCCGAGCCGTTTCACAGACAGTCGCCTATGAAATCCCGTTAATGATCACCACCATTACCGTAATCTTAATCTCGGGCTCACTGAATCTTACTGATATCGTCCAGCAGCAACTCGGTGGGTTCTGGAGCTGGAACATCTGGCCGCTGCAGAAACAGGTCGGGTTCAATCTCCTGATGCCGATTTCTTTTCTGATACTGTTTGTCTGTTCGGTGGCGGAAACCAACCGAGCCCCTTTTGACCTTGGAGAAGCCGAAAGTGAGTTGGTCGCAGGGTTTCACACCGAATACTCAAGTATGGGCTTCGGTCTGTTTTTCATGGGAGAATACGCCAATATCGTTATCGGAGCCTGCCTGACAACCATTCTTTTTCTCGGTGGTTGGGCCTGTCCGATCGGTGATCTCGGTTTCTTTCCGTTTAATCACAATGTCGGTTGGTTCCTGCTGAAAATTTATTTGATTATTTTCGTCTTTATCTGGATCCGGTGGACCTTTCCGCGCACTACAATATATGGACTTTTAAATCTATCGTGGAAATACCTGATACCGATATCGCTGTTTAACCTGCTGCTGACGGCAGGACTACTGAAGGTATTTTGATATGGGCGGTTATTTTTCAGATTTATTCAGCGGCACCAAATCACTGCTGGACGGCATGTTGGTGACCATCAAAGAATTTCCCCGCAAACCGGTAACCGTTAATTACCCCCATGAGTCACTTAAGATGTACCCCCGCTTTCGTGGCCATATTGAACTCATTGGCGATGAGGAGGGAAATGCCAACTGCATCGTTTGCGGTATGTGTCAGCGAGCCTGTCCCTCCGGTTGCATCACCTTATCCGGTGAAAAACCTGAAGGGAGTAAAAAAAAGGTATTAACCAGCTATATTCTGGATTTTACCACATGCTCGCTCTGCGGTTCCTGCGTTGAATCATGTAATTTCGATGCTGTGCAATTCTCCAATGAATACAACCTGGCCTCGACAAGAAAAGAGGATTTTATTTTCGATTTGCTAAAACGATTAGAGGAACAGAATACATGAGCCCTGTCCAGTCGCCCGACCTGTTCAGTGCCGACGGCATGGCAGGTCTGATTTTTTTGATCATGATCGGTGTAACCTTGGCCGGAGGTTTTATTGCCGCCACTGCAGAACGGCTGCTACGTGCACTTGCCGGAATCGTCATCTGTTTCACCGGGGTGGCAGGCTTTTACTACTTTCTCAACTCTCCGTTCATGGCAATGATGCAGATTCTGATCTATGTCGGGGCAATTTGTGTCACCATTTCATTTGCTATTATGCTCGCTGCCCCTGAAGAAAAACAAAAAGTAGGCTCGGCAAACCTGTTGTCTGGACCGATCGGTTTCATGGTTGCCGCCCTGGTCTTCGGCTCAATGACGGCTCTGGCTTTACGCACGGAATGGAAACCTTTAGCGAAGACTGCCAGCGGTTCTGTCAGAGAAATCGGCATACATCTGCTGACCACATATTCCATGGTCTTTGAACTGATCTCCATCGTGTTACTTATAGCGATCATCGGGGCAATTGTAATCGCCCGCGGTGGGAGGACGTAATATGTCGCTGCTTGCCATTCACCAGTATCTGACCACCTATCTCGTTTTTGGGGCTCTGCTGTTCAGTCTTGGAATTTACGGGTTGGTAACCAGGAAAACCTTGATCGGGATGCTCATTGCCGCCGAGTTGATGCTTGCCGGAGTATCGATCAATTTTATGGCTTTTAATCGCTTTCTGGCACCGGATCCGTCGGTGGGCCAGATTTTCACCCTGTTTATCATGGCCATAGCTGCAGCGGAAGCTGCCATTGGCCTTTCCATTGTCGTCGCCGTCTATCGACATTATAAAACGGTTGATGCTGAAGATCTGGTCAACCTGAAAGGCTAGAAACTTATGGACGCAAACACTATCGTCACATCGAAGCTGCTTATAGCCACCCTTGTTCCATTAATCGGAGCAATCGGTGTCATGCTCATAGGCAAAGACGAAAACCTGAGAGAAACCGTATCATCTGTTGCTTCGATAATTCTATTTGTCCTCGTCTGTTCAATGATCCCGGCAATATTTGCCGGTAAAACACTCTATTACAACTTGTTCACTATCCTGCCCAATGTGACGATAACACTCAGAGCTGACCCGATGTCGATGATTTTTGCCATGGTCGCCTCCTCACTCTGGACAATTGCCGTCTTCTACTCAATGGGCTATATGCGTGGGCTCAATGAACATGCCCAGACACGGTTCAATGCCTGTTTCGCCATTGCCATATTTGGAGCCATTGGTGTTGCCTTCTCCGACAACTTGTTCACCATGTATCTGTTCTACGAGATCGTCTCCGTCTGCACCTATCCACTGGTTGCCCACCACCAGGACAAGGAAGGCTACGATGGCGGCCGGAAATATCTAGTCTACCTGACGGCCACAGCTAAAGCATTTCTACTGCCGGCCATGATTTTAATTTATGTACTGACCGGAACACTTGATTTCGCCACCGATATTTCATCCGGTATTTTTCCAGATACGGTCGGCAAACCATTGGTGGTCATGCTTTACATATTCTGTCTGTTCGGGTTCGCCAAAAATGGCATTATGCCGTTTCATCACTGGCTGCCTGGCGCCATGGTGGCTCCCACTCCGGTTTCAGCCCTGCTGCATGCGGTTGCGGTGGTTAAGGTCGGTGTATTCTGCACCACAAGAGTCATGCTCTATGTATTCGGTGTCGACCTAATGGATGCTTTCAATTTAGGTATTCCCACCGCCTATTTTGTTGGTTTCACTATTATCGTAGCCTCGGTCATTGCCCTGTCCAAGGACAATCTCAAGGCTCGACTTGCCTATTCGACAGTAAGCCAGCTCAGCTATATTATTTTGGGTGTTGCCCTGCTCACCCCGGCTGCCATTGAAGGCGGCCTGATCCATATCGTCAATCACGCCTTTGCCAAAATCACCCTGTTTTTCTGTGCCGGTGCGATATACGTGGCGGCTCATAAAAAAAACATTTCCGATATGGAAGGACTGGGCAAGGTAATGCCGTTTACTTTCGGGGCATTTGCCATCGCCTCTCTCTCCATGATCGGCGCACCTCCGGTGGCCGGTTTTGTCTCCAAATGGAAATTGCTCGTGGGATCGGTGCAGGCCCATCAAATGGGAATTCTTCTGATATTGATCACCTCCACACTGCTCAATGCTGCCTACTTCCTTCCGGTAACCTATCGGGCCTTTTTCGGTAAGAGACCGGCAAACGAACCGTATACCGGTATTAAAGAAGCACCACTCTCCATGCTGATACCAATTCTCATAGCTTGCTTTATTTCGATTGTTATCGGAATTTATCCTAATTTCATGATGCACTTCGTCAAGGCGGTCACAGGATGATACAGTTTATTGATTATCTGAGAGAACACCAGCGAGGCGTGCGCTACTGTTTATATGGAATCATGGCTGCAGTTCTGATCTGGAGTATAACGGTGGACACCTCACACGCCCATACCTGGGTTGAAAAGCATATTCCGGGTTTCTGGTCGATTTTCGCTATCGGTTCCTGCATTGTGCTGATCTTTTTTGCCCGCTGGCTTGCCAGGGCGGGAGTAGAAAGGGAGGAAGGCTACTATGACAACTAGTTACTTCTTCCATCCTGCGCTGATCCTGATTTTAGGGGCTTTACTGCTGCCTTTCATCAAGGAACCGTTTCGCAAACCATACCTGGCGTTGATCCCTATCCTTACTTTTATTAATGTGGTCTACCTTGGATTTCATCCGGGGACCTACGGGCAGGTTAATTTCCTCGATTGGCAGCTCACCTTCGGTCGTATTGACGGATTATCAAATGTTTTTGCCTTTATCATGGCCCTGATGGCAATTATCGGGACCATTTATAGCCTGCATGTTGAAGATTACTGGCAGCAGATGGCGGCCTGGTTCTATGTGGCCGGTTCCATTGGAGCAATTTATGCCGGGGATTATCTGAGCCTTTTCCTGTTCTGGGAGATCATGGCATTTGCCTCGACATTTCTGGTCTGGTGCAACAAGGAAGAAAAAGATGCGAACGCAGCCGGATTCAGGTATCTGCTGGTTCATACCTTTGGCGGCCTGCTCCTGCTGATGGGTTTTGTCCTGAGATATCAAGAAACCGGCAGTATCGCTTTCGAACTCCTTGAATATGATACTCACTCTCTGTACACCTGGCTGATTATGTCGGGTCTTATGCTTAATGCCGCAGTGGTACCACTGCACTCCTGGCTTCCAGATGCCTACAGCAAAGCAACAATCACCGGTGCCGTTTTCATGTGTGCCTTCACAACAAAAACGGCGATTTATACGCTGGCCAGGGCCTGTGCAGGATTTGACATACTCATCGTACTCGGTGTGGCCATGGCAATATACGGTATTGTCTATGCACTTAACGAGAATGATATCAGGAGATTGTTGGGTTGGGAGATCATCAGTCAGGTCGGCTACATGGTTGCCGGTGTTGGAATCGGTACCGCTCTAGCTATAAACGGTGCCGCGGCTCATGCCTTTGCCCATATCCTCTATAAAGGGCTGCTCTTCATGGGTGCCGGTGCCGTAATTCATATGACCGGCAAGATGAAATTCACCGAGCTTGGTGGACTGTACAAGAAGATGCCGTTGACCATGTTCTTCATTATTATTGGTGGTATATCAGTTTCGGCCTTCCCTCTTTTTTCAGGATTCGTCTCCAAGTCGATGATTATCGCCGCCAGTTACGAAGCACACCTGCTCTGGGCCGGATTTTTGTTGACCATGGTATCTGCTGGCACATTTCTGGTTGCAGGCTTACGGCTGCCCTATCTGATTTTCTTTGGAGAATCGAGATGTTCTGAGGAAACACTGAACAAAGCCGCTGATCCTCCCTGGAACATGCAGATGGCAATGGTTATTGCCGCACTGCTTTGTTTTGTGGTTGGTACGTATTACCCGCTTCTCTATGCACTTCTCCCCAACCAGGAGACACTGTATCATCCATACAGCAGCTATCACTTGAGTGAAACCCTGCAGATTCTGGCCTTTACTGCCCTTGGATTTATGCTCTTCAAGAGCAAAATCACCGCACGTTCAACAATCAGTCTCGATCTTGACTGGTTTTATCGTAGAGGCGGTCAAGTCGTTTTGTGGCTTGCAAAGTATCCCATTCAATGGATTGACACGATGTGGGGTGAAGCCTACCGCGTAGTCGGTCTTTTTCCTTTAATGACGACGGCAAAATTCTGGGCCTGGTTTGACTGGCATGGTATCGACGGTTTTCTGGATGGTTCAGCCCGCGGAGTCCGGTCATTAGGGCGTCAGCTGGCGAGGGTCCTGCAGCGGGGACAAATTCAGCAGACACTGGCATACACTGTATCTTTTGTTGCATTGGTACTGATTGCCTTTATCTGGCTTTAATATTTGAATACGGAATAATCGAGATGGATCAACTTCTGATAAATCAAGGCTTTCCCATACTCAGCACCTTGATTTTCCTGCCGTTGGCTGGTGCCTTCGTTCTGCTCCCTTTTAAAAACGACGAAATGTGCCGATACATTTCTCTTTTTGTAACGGCACTTACAGCCCTGCTTTCTTTTATTGTCGTCTTTGGTTTTGACAGCTCAACTGCTGCCTTTCAGTTTGCTGAAACCCATTCCTGGATTGAACCGCTCAATATCAACTACACCATCGGAATAGACGGTATTTCGATCCTGCTTGTCATCATGACCACATTGATCATGCCGTTCTGCGTTCTGGCTTCATGGTCTTACATCAAGGTCAGGGTTAAGCCGTTTATGATGTGTCTGCTCGTCATGGAAACGGCAATGATTGGTGTCTTCTTAGCCCTTGATTTTGTGCTGTTCTACATTCTCTGGGAAGCCATGTTGATCCCGATGTATCTGATTATTGGCATCTGGGGCGGACCACGAAAAATTTATGCTTCGGTAAAATTCTTTCTCTATACTCTGGCTGGTTCCATTTTACTGCTGGTTGCCATAATCTGGCTGTACTGGACAAACTCCTACTCATTCTTTATCCCGGATATGATGTGGCAGCCATACGCAATTACCCCACAGATTCTGGTATTTATCGCCTTCTTCCTGGCTTTTGCCATCAAGGTGCCGATGTTTCCGTTTCATACCTGGCTGCCTGCCGCCCACGTGGAAGCTCCAACAGCTGGATCTGTTATTCTGGCTTCAATCCTCCTAAAAATGGGAACTTACGGTTTTATACGCTTCGCTCTACCGATCGTTCCCGATGCCACCCTACTCTTAATGCCTTATGTTCTGTGGCTATCCATTGCCGGTATAATCTACGGAGGTTTCACGGCACTGGCCCAGCAGGACATGAAGAAACTGATCGCCTATTCTTCGGTTGGCCATATGGGATTTGTCACCCTTGGCATCTTTGTCTTGAATAAACAGGGCATCGAAGGTGCCATCCTGCAGATGATCAATCATGGAGTAACAACCGGTGCGCTGTTTCTCTGTGTAGGCATGATATACGAACGTACACACAGCAGGGAGCTTGCCAAATCGGCTGGTGTTGGAAAGTACATGCCGATATTTGTCACCTTTTTGGCCTTTTTCTCTCTTTCCTCGTTTGGATTTCCTGGCACCAACAGCTTCGTCGGTGAGTTCATGATACTGGCCGGCACTTTTGAATTTGATATAGTGCTCGGTCTGGCTGCCATCCCCGGAGCCGTTCTGGCCGCTGCCTATATGCTGAGAATGCTGCAGAAGGTGATCTGGGGTGGAACCGAGAATCCCGATCAATCATGGATAACTGATCTTAATGCCAGGGAAATTGTTACCCTGGCTCCATTTTTATTGTTTGTCTTGTGGATTGGTTTAAGCCCGGGACCATTCATAGAGATGATGGATATGAGTGTGACTGCTCTGCTCGACCAATTTGAAGCTTACCAAGCCCAGTCGGTGGCCGTTGCTACAGATATTCTGGTCACACGGTGACAACTCAGAATATCGATTAAAGGAAACACTATGCTCTTTCTACCTGAACTGATACTGCTTTTTGGAGCCCTTGCCATGTTTCTGGTAAGTTTGGGCAACCCGACAGCCAAAGTAATAAGAAACCTTTCCCTGGGTATCTGCTCGCTGCTCCTCATCGTTACACTGGTCTGTATAAAGCAAGATGGTTCTCTGTTTTTTGATTCCTACCGGATTGATTTCTTCTCCCAGCTCTTTAAATGTCTGATCGCCGCAGCAACATTGATCGTATTAATTTTCACCGGCGAGTCTCCAGGCATTAAAAGTGACGTAAAAGCCGAATACTATCTGTTTTTGTTCGTCAGTGTTCTCGGGTTAATGATGCTCGTTTCCAGCGTGGAACTACTGGCCATACTGGTTGCACTTGAACTTTCGAGCTTCGCCGTTTACCTCATGGTTCCGATGCGCTCGACCAACACCGGCCAGATATTTCAGATGGAATCGGGAATCAAATACCTGCTGTTTGGTGTTATGTCGACGGGCTTCATGCTCTTTGGCATGAGTTATATGTATGGTCTGTGTGGTTCAACCTACCTCAATGAAATCACCAGTCAGCTGGATTCTCTCTACTACCAGCCTGCGGCACTTGTAGCTGTGATAATGGTTATGCTCGGATTTTTTTATAAACTTGCCATCTTTCCATTTCACTTCTGGGTCCCGGACGTATATGAAGGAGCCGCTAATGAAACCACAGCGTTTATTGCAGCTGTTCCGAAAATAGCCGCAACGGCAGTTTTGGTCAGGATCGTATCCATGATAAGTGCAGAGGGGCAGACAATTGTCAACCTGCTTCTCATCTGTGCCATTTGTTCAATGTTTTATGGAAATCTCTCCGCTCTCGCCCAGAAAGATATCAAGCGGATGCTTGGTTTCTCAGGAATATCACATGCCGGATTTGTTTTATTTGGTTTGCTTACCCTGCAACCTCAGGGATATTCAACCACTCTTTTTTATATCATTGGCTATGCAGTAATGAGTCTTACTTGTTTTCTGGTCATCTGCTCGGTTGCAACCTCTGGAGAAAACCTTGGAATCGAAGATTTTACCGGCCTGCACAAACGCTCTCCTCTTCTTGCTGTGACTCTTGCCATAGGCCTTTTCGCCCTTGCCGGTATTCCGCCGTTTGTTGGGTTCACCGGGAAATTCATGCTCTTGGTCAATGTCTTCAAACAGGGACATATCCTGGCGGTTGTACTAGCCGCGATAAATACTGCCATAGCAATTTACTACTATCTTTCGGTGGTTCGTGTCGCCTATTGCAGTGATCCGGAAAAAGAAATCGTGCCGATTAACCCCGGTGTTTTGACAACAGCACTCTCCATCGTGCTGCTCATTGTCATCGTAGTGATGGGTGTTGTTCCCGGAACAGTTCTGGAATATACTTCCGCTGCCATAGGGGCTGTTCTGTAACACCCGATTGAGCCTCCCCTCTCTTCCTGGTTCTAATGGTTTTAGAGCCAGGTACTGCTATCAGGACTTGCAGCCGCTTGATTAAGTATTATATCTAAACACATTCAAATCACTATCAGCCCCGTGGGACCGCATGAACATCTGGTTAATCTTCATTCTGGCTATCATTGTCATCCATTTCCTGCTCGATACGAGTATATCTCTGCTTAATCTTCGAGCGCTCTCACCTACCTTACCTGAAGAATTTTCAGGAACCTTTGACGAGGAAAAATATCGTCAGTCACAAAACTATACTAAAGTCAGGACTAAATTTTCTTTGGTGGAAAATTCAATAATGACGTTGATCACCGTTTTATTTCTTCTGGGCGGTGGATTTAACTATATTGACCGTCTGGTTCGGGGCTTTGCATTTGATTCGATAGGTACAGGAATCCTCTATACTGCTGTAATCATGGCACTCTCTTTTTTAATAAGTCTCCCGTTTAACATTTATTCAACCTTCAAAATAGAAGATCAGTTTGGGTTTAACCGGACAACTCCCAAAATTTTTATAACGGACATTTTAAAGGCTCTTCTCTTATCCATCCTTATCGGAGTTCCAGTTCTGGCAGCAATTTTGTGGTTTTTCGAAAATGCAGGTACCTATGGCTGGCTCTATTGCTGGATAGGGGTCGTGCTTTTCGGTTTTATCTTACAGTTTCTCGCACCTGTTCTCATCATGCCCCTCTTTAATAAATTCACCCCACTTGAAGACGGCTCACTTAAAGATAAAATCCTTGCCTATGCCTCCCAGGAAAAACTCCGAATAAGCGGTATCTTCACCATGGACGGCTCTAAAAGATCCTCCAAGCTAAACGCATTTTTCACCGGATTCGGTCGATTTAGAAAAATCGTGTTTTTTGATACCCTAATGGAAAAAATCGAAGACGACGAGATCGTGTCTGTCCTGGCCCACGAAATGGGTCATTTCAAGAAAAAGCATATCTGGAAAATGATGGCCGCCTCAATCCTGCAGACGGGATTGATGTTTTACCTGCTCTCTCTTTTTTTAAATAATGAAGGGCTCTTTGCGGCTTTCAAAATGGAGCATATCTCAATCTATGCAAGTTTGTTTTTCTTTGCCTTTATTTATTCTCCACTCAGCACCCTTTTATCGATATTGTTCAACCATCTGTCCAGAAAACATGAATTTGAAGCTGACCGCTATGCTGCTGATACGACACAGGCTCCTGAAACGATGATCCAGTCATTGAAAAAGTTAAGCCTGGCCAACCTTGCTAATCTGACACCTCACCCGGCTATGGTTATATACAGTTACTCTCACCCACCGGTCCTCGAACGAATTGCGTCACTGCGAAAAGTGAAAAGCTGAGAAAAGCGACAACAACTTCCTTGCACCTCGGCACTGTCAGGATTAAGATATTCAAATAGATTCGTGATACTGGTTCAATAAATAATTATCTTCAGCGTAAATCTGGAAAATTTTAAATTCCTGGCTCAGAAAGTCACAAAACCTTAGCACTTTTGGAGAGTACTATGAATAAAAATGACTTTAAAAATCCACTGGTTCAGTCTGGGGCTGTTCTCCTCGTCGTCTTTTTTCTCATTTCGATCGTTGCAGGTTCAGGATCTCAAGGTCTTGGCGGCTCAATCGGAGCTCTATTTTCCGGAATATTCTCAACGATAATTTTCATCATCGCTCTTACTATTGCAATCACTGTATCAATCGCGATCATAATTGGGCTCTATATAGCTGCTGTGTCAATTTATTCGGTTGATAAGGGCCGCGATCTTTTTGAGCAGCTAAAAATTGCATTGTGCAATCTTTATACAAAAATAACCGGATCAACCAAAAAATTTTCAATTCGATCAAAATCCCAATCAACTGAGAGTGAAGCGGTTCCTGTTACACCAACACCATCAGTTAAACCGGCAACAGTCCGGGCAGATGGACAGCTCACCGCTCTGACAGAAAAAATCCAGCCTTTTGAAACTAAATACGACGAATTGAATCAGGCAATGCTCGCAAATGCTGCTGAAATTCAAGGTCTCAGACAGCGTGTTGAATCGTTAGCGGATACTTCAGAGTTAAATGACAAATTTGCAGCTCTTGAAGATTCTCAGAAAACAATCGACTCCCAGCTCGCCAAGATCTCTGATACGTTCAAAACGACTTCAACCTCATTGCAAAACTTAGAACAAAAATTGAGCGCTGATCAGCAGAGTATTCGAGAAGAACTTGCAGCACTTCATGACAAAACGGCGGTACCAGAAACGATCTCAGGTATTTTATCATATATTGATCTCCAGGAAGACAGGGAATTAATCACAGAAAAAGCTACAGAAGCAGTAGCTCGTGGCATGACATATTCCCAGATTGATGATTATTTCAAATCGTCACTGGCCCCTGGAATCTACAAAGAACTTTCTGAACATCCGCGTCTGACCAAGGATTTTCTGCGCGCAATCAAGAAGAAATTCTAGGCATTCCACCGCATGAACAAGAAAAATCTCGATTAAAATGAGGGATTTTTCTTGTTCTTCTTATCCATCTAATTTTGCGCTTTTTCCCGCTAAATTCTCCTTAATCGTATCTGTTTTTTTCTAATCTTATTGTTGCCTAAGATAGGATCGTACCTATTTTATAACATACGCACATAAACGTCTTGAAAAGCCAAATGTGATCAAGTAGTGTGCCGCGGTCTTTGGCGAGGGTGAATTGTGAGATTGACCTTAGTTAGGAGACGCGACGGGAAGCGAATAATCTATTGACAAGAAGTCAGTGACATATTAGATTAGAACTCTTCTGCACTCGTCATGAGTGCGCGGCGTTACGCCGTTGAAACGATCCTTGAAAACTGAATAACAACATACGCAAACGGGCCCAACGTGTCTTTTAGACACACAGGGCATCTTTGTAATTCAAAGATTCAAAGAGAGCCAAATGAAGAACGTATCTCTTTTTCATTAAAGAGTACAACCA
>JAQYVS010000173.1 GCA_030145365.1 Desulfofustis sp.
TTCCCAGAACTGCCCTCCCCTAGAACAAACAGGGGGCACCGAGTAAGCCCGGTGGCACTTCCACATTCAATCGATTTCTCAGATCTTCTTCAGCACGGCTTTGAAATCATCGGCCGTGATCACTAATTCATTGCCGTATAAAGCATACGTCGCATTGACAATGTAGTCGGTTTTATGAATGATCAGGCCCTGGTCAACGATTCGGTATCTCTCCTCTTCGATCTTCTTTGTTCCATCGGGATTAATCTGTGTGGTCACAATCTTGCCGTCCTTGGTAAATTCTACTGTCATACTCTGGTATTGAGGTTTATCTTTCATCGTTAAATCACTGACGGTCCATTTTGTTCCCGTCAACGGCGTAGCCGAATTGTAGTCGTGTTTTTGGGCGGCTTTCTTGTCCTGATGGTTGCCGATGAGATATCCCACACCGGCTCCCACTCCGGCACCGACCAGCGTGGAGCCGGTGTCTCCCCCCACTGCCTGGCCAACGAGCGCACCGACCCCGGTGCCGATCAGGGCATCGGTCTTGGCGGAACTGTCACACCCGCTGACAAACAATGACAGGCTAAAGCAGATACAGCAAATCAAATTGATGTACATTTTCGTTTTCATTGTGTTTTTCCTTTCTCACAGTCTACCTGGCTTATCCGGATTTATTTCATTTTTTGGGCAGATCTTTGAGCATTTTCGTCACGACATAATCCAGACGTGCCTTGGACATTTCTGTATCGGGCTGTTCCAGCAGTTTAGCCGTAGCTACACCGGCCCAGGTCACGAAGCCGGATGAGGGGTCTATGAAGATGACCAGCAGTCCACCGGCAGAGACATCCTCCAGCACTTCCATTTTCGTTTTGGGATCGATTTTAATTTGCTGGGCCTTCATGTCCACGCCCACAGCGAACGTCACCATCATATCCGGATTGTCAGTGGTTTCCGACATACCTCGTTTTCGCAGTTCACGGTCGATCAGATATCTGATTTCGGTATCCGCATCAAATTCCGGCGGTTCCCATTGCCCGGAAGGATCTCGCAGAATCGCTGCCGAACCCAGCCAGGTGTAGGTCGTGTACCCCTCAAAATTGATCTTTGGATTGGCCTGCGTTTCGATCTGAATATCCTTTGTGGGAACAGACGAGCAGCCCGTAAGCAACATCATGCCAACGGTGAGTAATAGAATACCCTGTTTCATAATACACCTTTCAGTTTTGAACACTCTCATTATTGTACATTCATTTTTGGTTTTACCTCTGAGATTACGGCATTTTGGAATACTCCGACCTGATCAATTCGATTGTATATCGCTTGCTTGACAGGTTGAAAAGTAATTTATTACATCAATTATGTATTTACCAATTATTAAATATGAGTCTGTATATTCTTAGAAATCAATTTTTGCTCTTAAACCGGCAATATATATTGTATCGATTGTTCTATCACTCGGTTCAATGATTTGGAAATCGGGAGTGATATGAAGCCATTTTGTCAATTCAATATTGTAAAAAAGCTCCAATCCCTGTGCGTCACCCAAAACATGCTGGATAACAGATCCGAATTCATCGGAAAGCGTTGCATAAAAATAGCCAATGCCGTATGTGTCATTGTCCCGGCCGTCAATCATACCTTTGCCGCCGATACCAACACTATAAAAGTCAGCGATGGGGCTTGTTTCTTCATCCGCGAAACCCAGACGACCAAAAACTCCGTATCCCTGCGTCGGATCTTCTTGTTCGGTATATAGATATTGATGCATATTATATGTAAAACTCCACGAGTTTCCTTTCTCTTCTAAAGTCACCGGATAATCTGCCAGGGCACCGAGTGCTAACCGAGGATCCTGGTTTAGCAGCGTATAATCCTTTGTGCCATAAGTTGTAACAAAGGTATGGCTGCCTGACTTGTCAAAAAAACGTGTTGGTTGGCGATATCCTACTATGTATGATTCTCCATTTTCAAAATCGCTGTCAAAACCACTTGTATTGGGTTTACCATCGGCTCCAAGCACCATAAATGTAAGTATTGCCGGGTCTTCCGCCAATGCATTTGGGAAGAATTTCATTGCTCCAACTCCTAAACTAGAGTAAGGGACAGTGGTTATGGGAACGGGATTAAAAACGAAATTCTGATTCATAAAATTAGTTTTTCCACGCCCACCAGCGAAGACATTATCATCTCCATCCAGTGTATTTATTTTTCCGAAAAAGACTGCGAAATCTTCAGAGAGGAATTGGGTGTATTTAACCTCAGATACATTCACATTATTATAATTGGGCAGCGGAAACAGACCCTCGGTGTTAGCGGCGAAGAAAGTTCCTGTATTTTTATTGACAAAATCTCCAAACTGATGTTCTACCCGTACATCTAAAAATGCCATATCCCAAAGACCCATTTTATTGAAATCAAATTCAATTAAGTATTCCATCGAACCGCCATGCTGCCAACTACGATTTGTCCCGCCATCCAGCACGCCCTGAGAACTTAGTACAGCATCAATATCAAATGTTATTCCGTTATCACTGAGTGTTGTTCTTGTGCCTCCCCAGTCACCCGTTAATGTGGTTTGATTGAAATCAGGTGCTGTTTCAACACTCAATCTTGTACTTCCCCAATCACCCGTTAATGTGGTTTGATTTGGATCAGGCGTTGTTTCAGCTCTCAAATTTGCAGTGACACAAACCCAACACGCTGCCCCTATAATAAAAACTGCGACTGATTGCTTTGAGTACAAGCTCATTGCTTTCCCTTTTCATTTTTATCCAGAAGATCTTCTACTCCCATGCCAAGTTGGCTGAGGATCCTTGAAAATTCCATCAGCGAGATATCCAGCAGCTCAATCCGCTCAGATGAAACAATCTTCAACGAACCGGAAAATGCCATGGGCACCCAGGGCACCAGCACCGTGAAATCGCCATTGTCCTGTTCTTCAATGACATAAACGGGTTCTTTTGAACCATCTGTCGATTTTAAAAGGCCCGGTTTGAATCCCTGTTCCTGACTCGGCATAATGGCGGCACTGAGGTTTTTCACAAACTGGTACAAAGGCAATCGCTCGATGACTCTGCGATCAATGGCCCGGCCCAGGCGTTTGCCCGCAGCCGTATGGGCTGCCATTCCGAACAGAAAGGACACGCCGAGAATGAGCAGTATGGCGATCAGTTCGGGAGCATTCAGACGCTCAAGCATGCCCGGCGGAAATAAAACGGCAATCGGAACCGCCAGTGCCACGACAAACTCAAAAATCTCTCGGACAAGCAGACACAACAGCAGCAGCGGCAGCAAGATCCCAATGCCGCCCAGAGCCGTCGTTTTCAAAATGTCAAGCAGTCGTTTCATCTTCAGGATACTTATCAATCATCATCATATTTTCAACGATTTGAATCTATCTTTATCTTAAGTTTTTTATACAGCCTCTATTTCTTATCTTCAGTCAGAGTGAATACTACTTTATCCAGCTGGCCAGTATAGGGATAGTGATTCTTGATACGGTACTTGTTTGAAACCGGCGTGCCGGCGTCAATGCCTACGTCGAACGTTTCAGATAGCGAGAAGGTCGAAATGTGCATTTCGGGCATTTTGACCTCGTCCACTTTCTTGCCGTTTACATATAATTTTCCGATGCCGCCCGGAATACCGCGTATCGGGCTGCCCTTTTCAACGAAATCAAACATGATGTCCACTTTGCCGGTACCCAGTTTGGGTGATTCGAGGGTATAGTACAGGCCGTTGTAATAATTGTAATCATAGTGGGCCTTGTTATCTTTTATAAACAGCGTATAGCCGCCGGTAAAACCGCCGCAGGCCACAATCACACCTTCTTCTTTACCGGTCAGGTCAAGCGTGACGTCAATCTTGTGTGAACGTCCCTTGACCGGGGCAGAAGCCTTTTCAGAAATCCGCTGTGCACCGGGATACCAATAGGTAAATTCCTTGCGGTCGCCGAACAGGTTGTCCTGCTGTTTGGAGATACGCATGACCATGTCATCATACAGTGGGAAGACGTTGTTTTCCCAGGCCAGTTCTTCCCAACGTTTTTTAAGCTCTTCCAGTTTTTTCGGATGCTTATCGGCCAGGTTCACGGCTTCAGAGAAGTCTTCATCGATATGGTACAGTTCCCAGACATCTTCATCAAACGGAAGGACCTTATTTAAGTGCCACGGCATACGATTGGCGTGGATTGTAACCGCCTTCCAGCC
>JAQYVS010000015.1 GCA_030145365.1 Desulfofustis sp.
GTTAGCGGCTGCCGTGCCGGAGAGCAGTCCTGGCGCAAAAACAAGTTTGTTATTAGGTCCAAGAGGATGGCAGGTAGGGATCACTTCAGCGGCAACGATTGTTGAAGTGAGTCCACGTCCGCCATGTCCCATCCACGCTTCTGGGACCTCTTCTACACTGGTCGTGAGATCGGTCATGTTTACTCGAAAAATTTTTTCTGCCATAACATTTCTCCTTGTTAATTTGGATTTGAATCCTTTTCCACATATAGCGAGAAGAGTCAATTTCAACCAACTATTTGCGAACCACCTTAATTTTCAACGACTGACTACGCGAACCTGGGCAAACTGCCGGTGTCCTTCAGGAGACCCATGAAAACCGAAACCGCTCTGCTTTGCTCCTACCCACGGGACGTCCCCTCCACCGCCAACCCCCTGGTTGACACCTATCATTCCGGCTTCCAGCTGAGCTGCAACACGCCTGGCGTCGCGGCCTCCATAAACCACGGCTCCCAGCCCATAACTGGTATTATTTGCCCGCTCTATTGCTTCCTCGATAGTAGTAAAACTGCTTATGCACACGACAGGACCAAAAGTTTCTTCCTGTTCGACGCGCATTTCCGGCGTCATACCTGCCAGAACGGTTGGGGGGATATAGCGTTCTGGATTATCGGTACTGCCGAGAAGCAATCTGGCGTCTTGCTCTACTGCATCTTTGATATGATTAACTATTTTCTCATGTTGGGTTTTGTTGATGATCGGACCAATGTTGACACCCTCCATATTCCAAGGACCTACTCTATATTGACTAGCAGCTGAAATAACCTGCTGTTCGAATTCATGCGCCACTGCCTGATCCACGTAAATGCGCTCGGTTGAAATACACATCTGCCCAGCGTTTTCAAAACTGCTGGCCACGGCAAACCTTGCCGCAGCTTTAATATTAGCATCACTCATAACGATCAATGGATCATTGCCACCAAGCTCCATGACAAGCCTTTTTAGAGAAGTTGCTGCTCTTGCCATAATATCCTTGCCGGTCGCCTGAGACCCTGTGAATCCGATTATATTAATGTTGCTTTCGACTAGCATTCGCCCCTGTTCACCCGCTCCATGGACAATTTGCAGCAGATTCTCTGGAAAGCCCTGGTGAATGGTATCAAAAAAAGCCTGGGCAATAAGCGGTGTCTCTTCAGAGGGTTTCCAGATAACACTGTTGCCTGCCATGAGTGCTGGAATAATAAGGTTATTTGCCATGGCCAAGGGATAGTTCCAGGGGGATATAATAGCAGCGATCCCCAGGGGCACATATTCCAGGGTCGATTCTCCAGACTCCTTGCTGGCAAAAGCGTCAAGACATGATTTAGCAATGTAAGGTCCACCCCATATACTGCCCTGGACCTCAGATGTTGACCTGCGAATATCTTTTCCCATCTCTTTACTGAGCAGTTCGGCAAGATTGGCCACGATGGGTTCTGCGGCGGAATAGGCCCTTTGGATTGCCTGCAGTCTATCTTCGTGGGAAATACATTTCCAATGCAGGGCAGCAGCTTTCGCATTGTTAACTGCCTTTTCGATATCGGTGACCGTTGCCGCCGTCACCTCTCCCAGCTTATTTCCGTTACTGGGGTCATAAGAAATTATGTTTTCAGACATTGTGTTGTCCTCTTTGGGTTTTTGTCTGTGGACAAAAGCTGGTCGTGAAATCCGGGTAGATCCGTTACCACGTGGCTTAGATGAATCTCTGCATTATCGAGTCCGTAATTGCATCATAGTTTGCTGGCGTCGCATTAAGTTCGGAGCATATCTTCAGGGCGTGGTCACGCTGTAACGGATTTTTCAAATCACTTAATTGCGCCAACCTGTGAGTTCTTCTGCCGATACAGAAGACCATCTGTTCTTCGGGGGCAAGCCAGAGGAAATCTTTAACAGGTTGCAGCATCTTTTCTTTATCATCGGGCAGCACGCCGTCTACTTCCGGGAAGAGATTCAGCACATGATCGCTACGAATAGTGCTGGTAATGCCGTCCAGAGTTTCCAGGAAAAGGAGTAGCTCAGTGGCGGTTTCAACCTCGCCCATTTTATCAAAAGCGCCGTCCTTGAACTGAGCTGTGAGAGGAGCGGAAGGAGGCAAGGCCAGAGTTCGCAAGCGGATATAATCCGGATTGATCTGATTGAGGGCATCGGCTGTCTCCAGCGCGTTCTCTCTGCTCAGGGTCCTGCCGCCGAGCCCCGGCATAAAATACTCCGACAATTGAATACCAGCTCTTTTGACCTTTTGCCCGGCAACAATCTGGGTTGTCTTATCAGTCCCTTTTTTCACCAGTTCAAGAACTTTGTCCGAGCCGGATTCCATCCCGATATGAATTCTGTTGAGCCCTGCACTGGCCATCCGGCCGAGATTTTCATCGCTTATTCTGGCAATGGTGTGGGAACGGGCATATGAGGTCACCCGTTCAACCGTTGGGAAGACATCTCTTAAGTGTTGTAATATACGAATGATATCCTCTGGCTTTATCACCAGACTGTTACCATCTTGAATAAAGATTGACTTCATGCCGTTTGCAACAAAATCAGATGCGGCATGAAGGGCTTGCAGGTCACTTTTCCCCCCAGGAGGTGAGAGCTTGAACAATTCCCTTTGAGAGGTAACATTCCCTGTCTTTCTGGCCGTTTCAATCGCGTCAACGTAAAATCGGACTGTATCAATGTCTTGTAAAACATGATCAACATGGCGCAGGCTGAAGGTTGCATCTTTGTAAAGACCGCAAAAAGTACATCGATTCCATGGGCAGTTCCGGCTGATCCTTAAAAGCAGACTGTTGGCTTCACTAGGGGGACGAATAGGTCCCTGCTCAAAACCGCCGTATGGTTTAATAGCTTTCATAATATCTGGTATTCTTCATTTTTGTCTTAATAGCATACCTATCAGTAGGTAGTCTGCTGAGCGAAAAAAAGTTACTTCTCAAATACTGAGATAATTGTCTCAGTCGCGTGATTGAACAACTGAACCCCGCCGTAAGAACGGGCCGTGGTCTGGGCTCCTACCAGAAGAGAAAAGAAGGCAAAGGCAGCTTCATCAGCAGTTCCTGGAAATTTCAGCGATCCTTCCCTCTGCCCTTGTTCAAAAACAGTGGCATATATTGATACGGTATTATCTATAGTGCTTCGCAGGATTTGGCAGGATCCTTCTTGCAATGTATTGCTGCTCGTACTGATCGACCCCACTAGACAGAGTTTTCTGTTGCTCAACCCTTCTTCAAAAACAGCGGCAAGTTTACGCAATTTCACAGGAGCCCGATCACGCCCATCCGCTATTTTCTGATACTTCTCCCCATATGAACTAGAGCAACGCTCAAGTAATTCATCGATGAGGTTTTCTTTTTTGGGAAAGTGGTGATGGATACTGGCTTTGCGGATGCCGACAGCGTCGCTGATATGCTTGTAGCTCATTGCATTCAGGCCAACTCGTTGTACTAGGTCATCTGCGACGTCGAGAATTTTATTTCGTGTATCATGCATGCCGGCATCCTACCAGTAGGTAGGGGGCGTGTCAAGTGAAACCAAACAACTTGTTACAGGGGTAGAAGACGTCTATAAAATAGTTCCCCGTATAAAATAATTTTTTAATAGAGATGTTCCTCACATATAATGAACTGCCCGGCACCTACCGCCCGGGTCTAAACTCATCCTGATTTTTTCCACCTGACCTGCCCCCCCCCGAGAACTGATCTAGTTTTTGTGTTAGATTTCAAATCAAATCTACACAAAGGAGAGAGGTTATGGGTAGGAAAATATACTCACCGGAACAGATCGTCAGGGAACTGCGTGAAGCAGAAGTATTGATCAGTCAAGGGAACAGTCTGGTTGAGAAAGCCATGCTTGAGCAACAGCGTTTAGAATTAGCTGCTATG
>JAQYVS010000208.1 GCA_030145365.1 Desulfofustis sp.
CGGGTCCTATGTTTTAGCGGTTTTCCGGTAGAGGAAAGATAACTCAGCGAGCAGTCGAGCATGTAGGTCGGTGCCAGACAGTTTTGGGAAGCCAGTACCATGCCGCGACTGATCTCTTCTTTCTCGGTACCCTGCAAATTAATCGCCGTGCGGTGACCAGCCTCAACTACATCCACTGATTGGGAATGGACTTGGATTCCTCTGATTTTAGCAACTGTGTCTGTGGGATAGAGACAGAGATCTTCACCAATTGTTGTCCTGCCGGATATGGAAGTTCCTGTCACCACTGCCCCGAAGCCTTTCATAGCAAAAATCCGGTCAATCGGTAAGCGAAATGGTCCGAACACATCGTCAAAGTGATGTTCTACAACCAAAGTGTCGATGGTCCGAATGACCTCATCCATACCTTCACCGGTAACAGATGAGATGACTACTATTGGTGCATCTTCCAGAAAACTCCCTACGCAGAACTCTCTGACTTCCTCTAGAACCAGCTCCAGCCAATCTTCATCGACCAGATCTTTTTTGGTTATCACGACAAAGCCGCGTTGTACACCGAGCAATTTACATATATCGAAATGTTCCTTGGTCTGCGGCATAATTCCTTCATCAGCAGCGATGATAAAGGCAAGCAGATCCATGCCGGTGACACCGGCCACCATGTTCTTGACAAATTTTTCATGCCCTGGGACATCGATAATTCCAAGACGGTGTCCGCACGGAAGATCAAGATAGGCAAAACCAAGTTCGATGGTTATACCCCGTTTCTGCTCTTCCTTGAGACGGTCTGTCTCTATACCTGTCAGGGCTCTGATAAAGCTAGTTTTTCCATGATCGACATGACCGGCAGTGCCTAGGACAATTTCTCTCATCAGAATAACGGCCTTATCTCAGAAATGGATTTGAGTTGCGCTCTTCTTCAATGGTGGAACGACTGCCGCCGTATCCGTGCCCGGGCCAGACCACGGTATCGGGCGGTAAGTTGAGCAATTTCTGCTCTATTGAGTGGATGAGTTCCGAATGAGATCCACCGGGGAAATCCGTTCTGCCGATGCCGCCGACAAAAAGCGAATCCCCGGTAATCAGATCGGGTTTGTCGTAAAGACAAATACCTCCCGGCGTATGGCCGGGAGTATGAATTACCTTGAGGGAAACCTCTCCAAAATCGATCGTATCCCCTTCTTTTACACGGGTATCGGTGGGTGGAGAAGCTTCAAGCCCGAGCATGGAAAAGTAGTTTTTCACCTGGTCCTGGGAAAAGAAATCGTCATCTGCCTCGTGCATAACAATTGCTGCACCGGTTGCTTCCTGAATTGTGCGATTTCCGCAGACATGATCCGGGTGACCATGCGTGGCAATGATATATTTCACGTCCAGGCCCGATTCTGAAACCGCATCGAGTATACGCTGTTCATCACCACCCGGATCTACTATTGCCGCCTTCGCCGTCTTTTCGCAGCTGAGAATGTAACAGCACACTCCCATCATTCCAACCATCAGTTGATCTACTTTCATGTGCACCCTGATCCTGGTTATCCAGGAAAATAGTTTTAATTTTTTGCAGAACTACAACCACATCCGCAGTCATGCCCAGATCCTGCCATTGTCAGGGTTACCGGAGCGGCAACTGGGGGCACTCTGTTTTCAACGGCTGAGACAATGGAAGAAAACGCTGCCACTGAAGGGCTTTCGTCTTCGGAAGACAGATACGGTTTGCCGTCATCACCTGCAGCAACAACCTTCGGATCCATTGGAATCCTGCCTAAAAATGCCAAATCAAATTCCCGAGCCATTTGCTCGCCACCGCCGGATTTAAAAATGTCTACAGTTTCATTGCAGTGCGGACAAACAAAACCTGACATATTTTCGATCACACCGACAATTTCCACGTTAACCGTTTTGCAGAAATTTATTGACTTTCGTACATCTGCCAAGGCCACTTTCTGCGGAGTCGTCACGACAATCGCTTTTACCAGAGGGATAGTCTGAGCCACCGATAGCGGCTCATCACCTGTGCCGGGAGGTGCATCAATTATCAGGTAGTCGAGTTCGCCCCAGTCAAAATCAGCGACAAATTGTCTGATAGCCTGGATTTTCAGTGGTCCACGCCAGATAATTGCTTCATCGCGATCCTTCATCATATATTCAAGTGAGACCACTTTCAGGTTGCCATTGTAGCTGAGCGGTGCAACCAGATCGTTGGCAGATTTCGGTGGTTCAAGGGTGCCGGTCAAATTGAGCATCCTGATTACATCGGGTCCATGGATATCAACGTCCATCAAGCCGACTTTATGACCTTTTTGGGCAAGACTTAGGGCCAGGTTTACCGATACGGTGGATTTGCCAACACCACCTTTACCGCTCATGACCAAAATTTTGTTTTTAATTTTGCCCAGAGAACGGGTAATTGCATTTTCCTGCTGGGCCAACGCAGCCTGCTGGGATTCGTTTGATCCGCAGGAACTGCTGTTGCCGCCACATGAGTGAGACATTTTTCTAACCTCCTGAATTATTTTTATACGCCCGCAAAAATAAGCGCTGCGAACAGCAAATTTTTATCCTTTGGTACTCAACCCCACTAAAGTAATGCTGCCGCCGGTAATTGCAATGATTTTCGGATCGTAATCGCCATGCTTTTGGCTCATTTTAGCATGAGATACTCCGCTCTGTTCCCACTTTTTATTGCGTTTATGATGCAAAGTCCGTAATATAAGAGGTTTGGCACCATAATAGCATTCTCACGATTTGACTGATAGGACAAATGGTAAGAGAACTGCCTTGAAACCTGACCCAAAGGACAACCCAGATGCTTGGTTGGTTTAAGAAAAAGAAAAAAGCAGCTCCAGAGCAGAAAATTGAACACATAGTTCAGGAGCCGCTGGCTGAAGAACCTGAGCAGGTTGACAGCAAACCCGATGCACCGGTAATTGAACCGCCTCAAAACACTCCATCTGATCCTCAGGAAGTATCCGATTTTCATGCTGCCCCCCCGGCTGCATTAGCGAGTGAATCGTTTCCCCCGGAACCACCGGAGACGCCTATTCAAACCAGCAAAACTGAGAACGTCGAAAATCAGGATTTTTCTGCGCAGCAGAAGCCGGCATCTCTTCTTAAACGTCTGTCTCAACGCTTATCCAGGACCCGTGAATCCTTTACCAGTCGTATTGATGAGCTGTTTCTCGGACAAAAAGAGATTAATGCTGAGCTATTTGACGAACTGGAAGAAATATTGATTACCGCTGATTTGGGTGTTGCCACAACCCAGGATTTACTTGAGCGGGCGAGAAAACAGGTGAAGCGGGATGGACTTTCCGATCCGCTAACACTCAAGCAGATAATCAAAGAGCAGTTGAAAGCATATATCAGCAGCCATGGTAAGCCGGCCGAATTGACTCTTCCCGATGACGGCCCGTTCATCATCATGGTAATTGGTGTCAACGGTGTCGGCAAGACCACAACAATCGGTAAAATTGCCAGAAAATTTCTACAGGCTGACCAATCCGTCCTTCTAGTAGCAGCAGATACTTTCAGGGCTGCTGCAACTTCACAACTTAAAATCTGGGGCGAACGTAACGGCATCAGGGTTATAGCTCAGCACGAGGGCGCCGATCCTTCTTCTGTTGTCTTCGATGCGATGGATGTGGCCATAAGCAATAATTACGATGTGGTGTTGGTCGATACAGCAGGCAGGCTCCATACCAAGGTCAACCTGATGGAGGAGCTGAAAAAAATTAAGCGGGTGATGAATAAAAAACTTGAAGGAGCCCCCCATGAGATTCTTCTTGTCATCGATGCCACCACCGGACAGAACGGAATCTCACAAGCCACTCTTTTTAATGAGGCCGTCGGGGTAAGCGGAATCGCCCTCACCAAGCTGGACGGTACTGCCAAAGGCGGTATCGTCGCCAATATCACCAAGGAATTGGACCTGCCGATTCGATTTATCGGAGTGGGTGAACAGGTTGATGATTTAAGGGATTTTGATGCTGATGAATTTATTGAGGCCCTCTTTACCTCCGAATCAGATTTGTCATAATAAACGAATAATTCAACTTCAGATGAGTAACTAATGCAATATCAACGACAACAGCCTCCCGGATGTGGGGGGTGTCTGCTCATTGTCTTTCTCATTGTTATGGTAACTGGTGGTGCTCCGGCACTCATCAACCTGCTCGGATTCCTGATTTTTTCAGGATTTGCCGGGGTTCTTCTGTTTATTGCCCTGTTTTGGGGATTTTCATTCTGGGTCAAGAGACAGGTTTCCACTTTGGAATCTACTCAGACAGAAAGTCACAATCGCTTTGTCTGGCTGCTCGTTCATATTCTGGTCAAGATAGCTCAACTCGACGATCACGTCTCTAAAGACGAGGTACAGACAATCCAGCGTTTTTTCCAGTACAACCTGCACTATAACCAGACCAAGATGGCCTGGGTAAAAAACCTGATTAAAGAAGCCACTGAATCGACCGAAACCCTTGAGTCGATGCTGGAAGAATTCAAACGCACCTTTGCCTACGAACCCCGCCTGATTCTGCTTGAGCTGATCTACCAGATTGTCTACACCAAAGATCCAGTTCCCCAGAACGAGCTGGACAAGGCCAGAAAAATAGCCGAATTTCTGGAAATATCTGCTTACGATCTGCGTACGATCGAAGCAAAATATATGTATCATCGGCAACGCCAGACTACAGCTGCCAGGGAAAACGATACTCACTACTACGCGGTACTCGGTCTTGAGCCGGGTGCAGACATGGATACGATTAAGAAATCATATCGACAACTCAGCATGAAATATCATCCCGATAAAGTGAGCCACCTGGGAGATGAGTTTAAAAATATTGCTGAAGAAAAAATGAAGGAAATTAATATAGCTTACGATTTCTTTAAAAAGAAGATTGCTTGACACAGTGGGCAGGATCTTGAGTATTTTACCTGTATCCATCGAAAGTATGCCTTAAAACGTAAACGACAAAAAAGGATTTAATCATGGCTGTTTCAGAAAAGATGAAAAACTTCAGTGAAAAATCTTCCTGGATCAGAAAGATGTTTGAAGAGGGAGCTAAGCTTAAGGCTGAATTCGGCAACAAACAGGTGTTTGATTTCAGCATCGGCAACCCCGATGTACCACCACCGTCGAGGTTTCGTCAGACAATGGTTGAGATGGCTGCGAAAGACACTCCCGGTCAGCATGGTTATATGCCAAACGGCGGTTACCCCTGGGTACGGGAGGCTATCGCTGCCAGAATGTCTGATGAACAGGAAGTAGAGGTCGATCTTGGCGATATATTGATGTGCTGTGGTGCAGCCGGTGCTTTGAATGTGGTTATGAAAGCCTTGCTGAATCCCGGCGAGGAAGTAATCCTTCTTACTCCATATTTTGTAGATTATCATTTTTATGTGGATAATCACGGAGGCATTGCCAGGGTCGTGCAGACTGACGACGAATTCAATCTCGACTTGCAAGCCATAGAAGATACGCTGTCAGACAAGACTAAAGCGATACTTATCAACTCCCCCAACAATCCGACCGGACAGATATACTCAGCTCAGTCGATCCAAGCACTTGGTCAGCTGCTTGAGGACGCGGGTGAAAAATTTGGTACCTCAATTTATCTGGTATCAGACGAGCCGTACCGTAAAATAATTTTCGACGAGTATCAGGTACCGCCGATTTTCAAACTTGTCAGAAACAGCATCGTCGCTTCATCATTTTCCAAAGATCTGTCTCTACCTGGAGAACGTATTGGATATGTCGGTGTTCACCCGGAAGCAGACGACCAGGTGGCTCTGCTCAACGCCATGACACTGGCAACCAGAATTTTAGGTTTTATCAACGCTCCAGCATTTATGCAGCGAGTTGTTGCAGAACTGCAGGACGCAACAGTCGACAACTCGATTTATGCCCGCCGAAGAGAGCTCTTCTGCCAGCTTCTTTCAGATGCCGGGTATGATTTCATTGAACCCAAAGGGGCCTTTTATCTGTTTCCGAAATCTCCAATAGAAGATGACGTCCTATTCTGTTCGTATTTGCAAAAGCAGAAAATTCTTGCGGTTCCCGGTCGGGGATTTGGAGCCCCGGGCTACTTCAGATTGGCGTTCTGCGTGGATGAAGATTACATAATCAGATCGGCGGACGGCTTCAAGGCTGCGTATAACCAAGCACAGTCCTGATCAAGGCGTTCGACGGCTGCGCTGTTCTTTCTTGTCTTTAAAAATCAGCCGGATGGGTACCCGATCAAGGTCAAGACCCTCCCGATAACGGTTAACCAGGTACCGCTTATAGGAAAAGTGCACTCCTTTGTAGGAGTTGGTCATGATAACAAAGGTGGGCGGAGCGGTATTTATCTGTGAGGTATAATACAGTTTTAACCGTTTATTTTTGTAGATGGGCGGAGAGTGTTTGTCGGTGGCATCTCTGAGAAGCCGGTTTAAGGCAGCCGTTGGGAAATCAGCACGAAACTGGCGATACACCGAACCGGCGGTGGGAAACAGCCGCTTAAATCCGTAACCGGTTGTTGCAGAAACGTTAAGAAGGGGAGCAAAACCGACAAAGGGCACAGCCCTGGCAATTTCCGCCATGATCTG